>CAZCIU010000066.1:0-15040 GCA_964498765.1 uncultured Paludibacter sp.
ACCCCCTGCGTGACAGGCAGGTATTCTAACCAACTGAACTACCACACCATTTTGCTTGTTATAAGAGAACCGTTGTTCTCAATTGCGGATGCAAAGATACTACATATTTTTAATTCTGCAATAGTTTTTCGAAAAAAAATATTTTTTTCAATTATTTTTTATAGATTTGTTGCATCGTTGAAAATCGATTTTTATCTTCGGAAAATAATTTACAAAACAAACAAAAATTAAACAAACTGATTTTCAAAAACTTATTATCATGGAAGTAACTCGCATATACGACATTCTGGATCATTATCTGGAAAACTATCCTAATCAGGATGCTGCGCTTGCCTCGAAAAAAAATGGCGTTTGGAACAAAATTAGTATTCAGGATTACATTAAACAAACCAATTTAATCAGCTACGGACTGCTTGAATTAGGAGTAGGGAAGGGCGATAAAGTTGGGATTGTAAGCGGCAACCGCCCGGAATGGAACATGATTGACTTTGCGATTATGCAAATTGGAGCCATTTCCGTTCCAATTTATCCGACCATCAGCCAGGAGGATTATCGCCACATCCTCAATCATGCTGAAATGAAAGTCATTTTCATTGATGGAAAAGAATTGCGTGGAAAACTTGAGCCTATTCTGCCCGAAGTGAAAAGTCTGCAACAAATCTACACTTTCACCGATGAAGGCTCAAACTACAAAGTTTTAAGCAGTCTGATAGAAGCCGGAGCAGCAAATCCGCAAGCCGAAAAACTTGCCGAACTCAAAGCATCCATTAAAACCGAAGAATTGGCAACGATCATTTACACTTCCGGAACTACTGGCGTTCAGAAAGGTGTTATGTTGTCGCATTCCAACATTGTCAATCAAATTCACAATCTGAAAATGACGCCTGCAAAATGGAGCAAAATTGCGTTGAGTTTCCTTCCGCTTTGCCATGCGTACGAACGAATGTTGGTTTATTTGTACCAATATTTAGGGATGTCGGTTTATTACGCCGAAAGTTTGGCTACAATCGGAGAAAATATCAAGGAAATTAACCCGACAATGATGAGTTGTGTGCCGCGTGTGTTAGAGAAAATTTACGATAAATTATTTTTGGCAGGAAAAAAACTACCTTTCGTACAGCGAAATCTCTACTATTGGGCATTTAATTTGGCTACAAAATACCAACTGAACGGCATGAGCGGTATGATGAAAGCGCAGCTAAAATTGGCCGACAAACTCATTTATTCCAAATGGCGAGCAGCCATCGGAGGCAATTTCGACATTGTGGTATCCGGCGGATCGGCTATTCAACCACACATGGCATCATTTTTCTCGGCTATCGGACTTCCGGTTTTCGAAGGTTATGGACTGAGCGAAACTTCACCTGTAATTGCTGTGAGCCAGCGCGGCACTTACGGTCGTAAATTCGGAACTGTAGGACCACCGCTTCCGGGTGTAGAAGTGAAACTTGGCGAACGCGCTGAAATCATGTGTCGCGGTCATAATGTGATGCTCGGTTATTACAAAGATCCGGAACTTACCGCCGAGGTTATTGATGCTGACGAATGGTTCCACACGGGTGACACCGGAAAATTTACGCCTGAAGGTCAGCTGATTATCACCGGCCGACTGAAAAGTATTTTCAAAACATCTTTCGGGAAATATGTAAATCCTCAAGCGATTGAATCTAAATTTGCAGAGTCGGCTTTTATTGAAAATTTAATTGTTGTAGGGGAGAATAAGAAATTTGCGGCAGCTTTGATTTTGCCTGATTTCGCATACCTAAAAAGCTGGTGTGGAGTAAAGAAAATCCCTTATACTAACAACGAAGAAATGATTAAAAATCCCGATATTTTAAAACGAATAGCCAAAGAAGTAAAAAACTATAATGCGAACTTCGGTGATTACGAGCAAATCAAGAAATACCAGCTTGTATCTGACGAATGGTCGATGAATAATGGATTTTTGTCGCCTACAATGAAGATAAAAAGAAAGGTTTTGGAGAAGTTTTATGCTAAACAAATTGAAAAATTATTTGAATAAAGATATTTCAATTAATAAAAGCTAAAAATATTTTGTATTTAATCAGGATGCTATATTTTTGCATGCTGAAAATTTAATCCAAGGAAATCAGCTTCTGGAAATTTTCGGAAGCTGATTTTTTCTATATTAATGTAGATAAATTCTTCTTTGAAATTTTGCGCTGAAAGCTTAAATTTACTGAAAATCTTAAATTTGAGTTGAGTTAATCAATGTTAGTTAAACGGAAAAACTTGCTTAATTCAGATTTTTTTTTTATATCTTTGCATATTGTTTAAATTTAAAGGATGATTGTTAAAGATTATGAAAGAGAAAAAAAACATGAAAGTGTTGTTTATTTCGCAAGAAATTTTTCCTTATCTACCCGAATCTGAGATAGCCAATCAGAGCAGATACCTGCCACAAGCGGTGCAGGAACGAGGAAAAGAGACAAGAACATTTATGCCGAAATTCGGCTCAGTTAACGAAAGAAGAAATCAACTGCACGAAGTTATCCGTTTGTCGGGTATGAACTTGATAATCAATGACACGGACCATCCGCTCATTATTAAAGTTGCTTCTATTCAGGCTGCAAGATTGCAGGTTTATTTTATTGATAACGAGGATTATTTTCATCGTAAAAATACCGTAGCCGATGACGACGGCGTAGAGTATGACGATAACGATGAGCGTACTATTTTCTTTGTGCGCGGGGTGATGGAAACGGTAAAAAAACTGCGTTGGACACCGGATATTATACATTGTCAAGGCTGGATGACTGCTTTGGCGCCGCTGTATATCAAAAAAGCGTACAACGAAGATCCGTTTTTCAAAAATTCAAAAGTGGTTTACTCGCTTTTTGATGATGAATTTACCAAATCGTTTAGACCTGAATTTGCTGATAATCTGCTTCTTGATGGCATTACTGCCGAACATTTGAGCAGCATCAAAGGAGGTGATATTGATTACGATGCAGTTTCAAAATTGGCTATTGACTACTCTGACGGAGTAATTCAGTCAAGCAAAGGCGCAAAACAAAGTCTGATAGACTACACAAAAGAAAATAAAGTGAAATTCCTGCCTTTTGTAGAAGCTGAAGACTACGCCGATGACTACATTAATTTTTACGGAACTTTATAAGAATTTTATAAAAAACAAATTGTTTTACATCTAATTAATTGATGGATGAAACTTAAATTCATTATTCCTATAATTGCTTTTATAGCTGCTCTGTTTGTTGCGTGTGAAGATAGTTCAACTAATTTAGGCAAAGAAATTCAGCCAGTTTCGGACAGAATTCTGCTGAAAGCCGATACTTTCCATTTGAGTTCAGAGACATTTCCTGTAGAAAGTATTGTTTCGAAACCTGACTCGCTTTTGCTTGGAAAATACATCGACGATTTTCTAGGAACAAGCTATGCCGACATCCTAACTCAATTGGCACTTCCAACTACAGAATTCAAATATCTGGATCCTTCGATTGCTACAACGGTGGCTGATTCAATTGTAGTTCGCTTGGGATTTTCGTCCTATTTTGGTGTGGATTTGGCGCCGATAGAAGTGAGCATATATGAAATGAAAGAAGCTCTGAGAGAAAACGAAAGCTATTATTCGGACATCGATCCTTCTGAATACGTTGATTTTAGCAAAAAACTCAATAATAAACCGGAATTGCTGACCATTAAAGATGGTGTTTCCGGAAAAATTCAGTCCAGTCTGAATGTGAAATTGTCTGACGAGTTTTTGCAACGATTTTTTACAACTGATCCAACAGTTTTCAGCAGTCAGGAAGCTTTTTTGAATTTCTTCAAAGGTCTGTATATTACAACCGATTTTGGAAGTTCGGCTATGATTAATATCAATAATCTTTCGATGACGCTTTATTATCATTACACGCTGAATGATGACCCTACAAAAGCAAAAGTCAAAAGTTATCATAATTTCCCTGCCAATAGTGAAGTTGTAAAAGTGAATCGCATTCAATATCCATTCAGAACCTTGCAGCTTAATCCGGCGGATGAATATAATTACGTTGCATCTCCATCCAACTATCAGACGAAAGTGAGAATTCCGCTAAACCGCATCAGAGAGCGTGTAAGCGTTGGCGATAAAGTATTGGATGTAAATAGCACAATTCTAAAACTAAACGTTCAGGACAGAAAAGATTGGGGCGTAAGCTCAATTATTCCTTACGTAGGTAGCATGCTTTTGATTAAGGAATCGGCTTTAGATAAATTCTTCAAAGAGCATCAATTGCCTTCAGATACGGTAGCATTTATTGCAAATCTGGGAAGAGAAAACATAACTGCAACTACATATACTTACAACTATACATTTAATAATCTGGCTAATCTGATTGAAAATGAGTTGAAGAAAAACAGCACTGCAGAATATCTGGATATGGTTTTGGTTCCGGTAAGTTTGAAAGAAGTAACTTCTTTGTCTTCCACGCAAACCGTAATCAGTGAAGTGAATCAAGCTACTCAAATGCAAGCGGTTTCTATTTTTAGTGGTAAAAATAAACAGACACCTATGCGACTGGAAGTGGTTTATAGCGGATATTAATTTAAAAAAATATTTTTAGAAATAGCGTTCAATTTTTTTGGACGCTATTTTTTTGAAATAAAGTAAAGCTTGATAATTTCAAGCAACAAAAAAACGCAATCCAAAATGTTGAATTGCGTTTTTTGTGATTTATCTGAGTTCTATTTGTGTCTCATAAATACATTTATCGGTGTACCTTTGAAATCCCAACGGTCGCGGATTTTGTTTTCCAGGAAACGACGGTACGGTTCTTTGACATATTGCGGCAAATTCGCGAAAAACACAAAACTCGGAATCATCGTATTCGGTAGCTGAGTAATGTATTTAATTTTAATGTATTTGCCTTTCAATGCCGGCGGCGGATAATTATCAATAATCGGCTGCAAAACCTCGTTGAGCTTAGCTGTAGGAATTTTTCTTTGTTTATTTTCATACACAGCCATTGCCGTGTCAAGTACTTTCAGGATACGTTGTTTGTTTGGAACGGATGTGAAAATAATTGGAAAATCTACAAACGGTGCAAAACGCTCACGAATTTGTTTTTCGATGTTTTTGATGTCGTTTGTTTCTTTATTTTCAATCAAATCCCATTTATTCACCACCACAACCAGTCCTTTTTTATTCTTCTGAATAAGAGAAAAAATATTCATATCCTGACTTTCCAATCCGCGAGTAGCGTCAATCATCAAAATACAAACATCTGAATTTTCGATAGAGCGAATAGAGCGAACAACCGAATAATATTCCAAATCTTCGTTTACTTTCGCTTTTTTTCTAATTCCGGCAGTGTCAACCAAGTAAAAATCATGACCGAATTTATTGAATCGCAAGTAAATTGAATCACGAGTAGTTCCGGCAATGTCCGTTACGATGGTTCTTTCTTCGCCAATCAAGGCGTTGATAAGAGATGATTTTCCTGCATTCGGACGTCCTACCACTGCAAAGCGTGGAATTTCATCAATTTCTTCTTCGACAGATTCAGATTTGAAATGTTTAAGCAGTTCGTCAAGCATTTCGCCGCTTCCAAGTCCGTTGATAGAAGACATAATGATAGGATCGCCAAGGCCTAATTTGTAAAAATCGGCAGCGTGATACTGCAAATCAAATGTATCAACTTTATTTGCTACGAGCATAACCGGTTTAGAACTCATGCGAAGAATTTTAGCAACTTCTTCGTCCAGGTCGGTCACACCGCTGATTACATCCACAACAAATAGAATCACATCAGCTTCATCAATCGCAATTTTTACATGCTTATTGATGGCATCTTCAAATATGTCGTCGGAGTTTTCAACCCAGCCACCGGTATCGATAACTGAAAATTCGCGTCCTTCCCATTCACTTTTTCCGTATTGGCGGTCGCGTGTGGTGCCGGCAACCTCATTTACGATGGCGCGGCGAGATTTGGTAAGTCTGTTAAATAAGGTGGATTTGCCCACATTCGGGCGTCCCACGATTGCAACGATATTTCCCATTGTTTTTTGTTTTTGTTCCTTTGCAGGAACGGTTAAACTTCATTTTTAATCACTTTCTCTGCCCGTTTCGTCACGAAAAGAACAGTGGGTAAAAATATTTTCGGTGCAAAGGTACGGAAAAAATCGAAATAATTTATTGTGTCTGAACGACTAAGTGAAAAAAAAATCACAGCTCAGAATTCAAATCCAAGCTGTGATTAAGAATGTTTTTTTATGATAAAATGCAAAATTGGAAAGTCTTCTATCGAAAAAATCTGCATTTTATATTTCAGTTTAACTGATAAATAAAAGCTCTCTGTACTTCGCAAGCGGCCACATTTGGTTGTCAACTATCAGTTCCAATTTGTCGGTATGATAGCGAATAACATCAAAAAATGGGAAAACCGTATCGTGGTAAGCGATGGCTTTTTCACGCACATTTTCAATTTTATTAGCCACTTTTCGGGCTTCAACCATGGCGTCAACATTTGTTTTAATACCTGAAATATGAACTGCAATGTCTTCAATCAGAGCAATATCATGTTCATTTAGTTTTTTAGCTTTTTCTGGTTCAAACACAGCACCAAGTTTGAAAACATTGTCGAGCAATGCAGTCTGATATTGCGTAGCGACCGGAATGATATGGTTCATGGAAATATCGCCCAGCACGCGCGCCTCAATCTGAATTTTCTTGGTGTAAGTTTCCCATTTTACCTCATTGCGGGCTTCCAGCTCACGAGCATTCATCACAACAACATGCTCAAACATTTGTACCGTTTTTTCATCGGTATATTCGTCGTAAATCAGTGGAACACTTGTTTCACAGTTCAAACCGCGTGCTTCAGCCTCATTTTTCCATTCTTCGCTATAACCGTTTCCATCAAAACGAATGACTTTACATTCTTTGATATAAAGTCGAAGTGTGTCGTAAATTGCCTGATCTTTTTTCATTCCGGCCTTCATTTTTCGGTCAATTTCTTTTTTGAAATCAATCAATTGTTTGGCCATCACAGAATTAAGTACAATCATTGCCGCAGCACAATTGGCAGACGAACCTACGGCGCGAAATTCAAATCGATTGCCTGTAAAAGCAAATGGAGAAGTGCGGTTGCGGTCAGTATTGTCCAGTAAAACTTCAGGAATATGTGCTACGCCCAATTTCATTTTGTGCAATTCATCAACCGTAATATCGTCATCCTCAGAGCTTTCCTCTATTTTGTCCAAAACGGCTGAAATTTGTCTGCCCAAGAAAACAGAAATGATTGCCGGTGGAGCTTCGTTGGCGCCTAGTCGATGAGCGTTGTTTGCTGTCATTATGGAAGCTTTCAGCAATCCGTTGTTTTTATAAACGGCCATCATGGCATTCACCACGAAACTGATGAAAAGTAAGTTTTCATTCGGTGTTTTTCCTGGCGTAAAAAGACCAACACCGGTGTCAGTGCCGAGCGACCAATTGTTGTGTTTGCCGGATCCGTTTACGCCTGCAAATGGTTTTTCGTGCAGCAAAAGTTTGAATTGATGCTTCGTGGCAATTATGTCCATAATGGACATTACGAGCAAATTTTGATCGTTTGCCAGATTGGTTTCTCCGTAAATTGGCGCAATCTCAAACTGATTGGGTGCCACTTCATTGTGTCGGGTTTTGAGCGGAATTCCGTATTGATGTGCTTCGTATTCTACTTCGCGCATAAATGCAGCTACTCGCGGTGGTACGGCGCCAAAGTAATGATCTTCAAGCTGTTGGTTTTTGGCACTTTCGTGTCCCATAAGCGTTCTGCCGGTCAGTTTCAAGTCAGGACGAGCTAAATAAAGTGCCTGGTCAACAAGGAAAAATTCCTGTTCCCAGCCTAAGTAGGAATATACTTTTTTTACTTTTGGATCAAATAATTTACAAACTTCCACACTCGCTTTATCAACTGCAGAAAGTGATTTCAAAAGCGGAGTTTTATAGTCCAATGCTTCGCCAGTATAGGAAATAAAAACTGTAGGAATACAAAGCGTATCGCCAACAATAAATGCCGGAGAAGAAGGATCCCAAGCTGTGTAACCACGTGCTTCAAAGGTATTTCTGATGCCGCCGCTTGGAAAACTGGAAGCGTCAGGTTCTTGCTGCGCCAACAATTTTCCCGAAAACTTCTCAATTACATCGCCGCCCGGCTCATCTACGTAGTCAATAAAACTGTCGTGTTTCTCCGCAGTGCCGTCAGTAAGTGGCTGAAACCAGTGTGTGTAGTGCGTTACGCCCATTTCCATCGCCCAAAGTTTCATTCCCGCTGCAACGTGCTCAGCAATTTCGCGCGGCAATGTTTTTCCTTCGTCAATGGCATCAGTAACGATTTTCATTGTTTCCTTCGAAAGGTATTTCGACATCCTCTTTCGGTCAAAAACATTTTTTCCGTAATACTCAGAGGGTTGTTTTCCTGGTGCCAAGACCTCTTTTGGAAGTCTCTTACTGGCTTCTTCTACTGCTTTGAATCTATTTATTGACATAATATTGGATTGTAAAAAAATCAAAGTGCAAAGATACAAAACTTCAAAAGAATAATCTAAATAATGATAAATTGATTTGAAAAAATGTACAAAATAGTAAAACTGTCATTACTTCAATCGAAAGAGCATTTATTTGTACTTCGTTTTCTGAAAAATAAATTGTCATAAACAGCTTTTTGAAAATAAATGGCTTGAACTTTGCGACAGCTTATTTTATTGGATAAAATATTCAACTTCGTATTTTTTTATATATATTTGTACTAAAATAAAAACCAAATTGTATGAAACTAAATTTGTTAAAATTGTCTGTGTTTTCTTTGTTTTTCTGTGTTGCATTTTTTGCAAAAGCTCAGTATGTGTCTGATACCGGAAGAGTTGTTGTGTCAGATACGGTTATCAATACTCCAATTACTTACGACCAACAAGATGCCAGTAACATGAACGCAAATTATGATACGCACTTTTATAAGTGGGAAACTCCGGTTTTCGACATAGTGGATATCAATAGATTGCAACGTTATAAAAATGATAATCAGGCTTATTTGCAGGAAATTGAAGTTTTGGAAGGCATTCTGAAACAAAACAGACAAGAGTTGAAATCCTATCAAAATCAAGTGAAGGATTTATCAAAAGCTTTGAGTATTGAGCAGAAAAATCTGAATGAAAAACGTAAATTTTACAAGGAAGATGATAAACTGCTCAAGCGTGAGAAAAAACTCCGAGATCGTGAAAATAAGCTTATTCAAAAAGAGAGAAAACAGCTGAGAAAAAACTCTGCAGGCTTGTCAAACTGGCAGGTGGAGGAGCGTTTATCTAAATTCAATGAGCGCGAAGACCGAATTCAGTATGCCGAAGAAAGATGGGAATACAAACGTGAAACTTTGCAACAAAATGTTGCGAAACTTTCGGATATTCAGAATGGATTGAACGAAAGAGACTTTGAATTGAAAGAGCGCACGCGCCAATTGGATGTGTTTGAAAGAGAGCAAGATCTTAGTCAAAAGCAATTGGCACTTGAGAAAAAACAAGTGAAACTGGAAATCAAAAAAGCGAAAGCTGCAATTAAAGAGCAGGAAGGAAAGAAAAAACTGTTGCCATTTTAATAGGAAATCTCATAATACAAAAGAGGTAGATTGCTTGCAATCTGCCTCTTTCTATTTTGCTGATAATTAGTCTTTTATAAAACAACGAGTTCTGAAATAAGGCTCTTTTTCATAGTTGTCCCAAATTCCGACTGCATTAATATTTGTTTCGAGCTGTCCCGTAGAAATCGCCGTTTTTACGCCGCGAGCAATCGCAACTTTATTCATTTCTACGTAATAAAGCGAATGTACGCCTTTGTGCTGCCATTCAGGGATTACGCCATTGAAATAAAGATCAATTTTATCGTATTTTCTTAACGCTTTGAGAATGTGAATAAATCCGAAAGGAAATAATCGACCTTTGGCTTTTTTGAAAGCTTCGGAAAGCGATGGAAAAAGAATTCCAAAACCGACTACTTTTTCATTTTCATCTGTCAGGAAACAAAGCAATTCCGGTTTAGCAAATCCAAAATAAGCATCGGTGTAATATTTTATCTGCTTGTCATTCAGCTTAGTAAATCCATATAGATTTGTAAATGAGGCATTTAAAGCGTCAAAAAATCCCGGAAGATATTTCTTTGTTTCGGCTTTCGTTTTTGGGACGATGGTGTTGACTTTGTATTTCTGAGAAATCAGTTTGTTGATACGTTCCAGTTTTTCCGGAACAGGTTGGTCGGCTTTGAATTTGTACTGCACCCAATCTACAGATTTCCTGAAACCGTGTTTCTCCAAATGTTGAGGAGCATACGGATAATTATAAGCACTTGTAATTGCAGGTTCATTCTGAAAACCTTCTACCAGCATGCCTTCCGGATCCATATCAGTAAATCCCAGCGGTCCGTGAATGCCTTTCATGCCTTTGGTTTTTCCCCAGTTCTCAGCTGCTTCAAGCAAGGCTTTGGAAACTTCCTCGTCGTCAATAAAAGCAATCCAACCAAAACGAGTTTTGTAATCGTTCCAGGTTTCGTTGGCTTTGTGATTGATAATTGCTGCAATTCTTCCCGCTACTTTTCCATCTTTTAAAGCCAGAAAAAATGCTGCATCACAAAATTCAAAAGAAGGATTTTTTTTAGGATCAAACGTGTTTTTTTCGTCAAAAATGAGAGGTGGAACCCAGTTTTTGTCGTTTTTATATAACTCAAAAGGAAACATGACGAATTGTTTCATTTCCTTTTTGGTCTTTGCTTCAATAATTGTAACCAAGGTTGTAAGTATTTTATGAATGAATTAGAACCTGCAAAGATACTACTTTTATAAAAATTTTTCTCGATAACTATGATTTTTCTGAAGAGAAGGCATAAAAAAAGTGCTCAAAATTTTTAAGCACTTTCTGTTAACTTTTTACCCATATTCACTAATCTGTCTTAGTTTATCTTCATTTAATATTCGTATCACCTTACCTTCTTCTTCAAGCAATCCATCTGATTTGAATTTAGAAATAATTCTAATTACGCTTTCAGGTGTAAGACCTACAAGTTCGGCGAGTTCTTTCCGAGTAAGTTCCAAATGAAATTCACTTTGTTCAAAAATATTGCAAGATAAGCAAATCAACGTATCAGCTAATCGACCATAAGATTGTTTTTGAGTATAACCGAAAAATCGAGTGTGAACTTGAATTAGATTTTTGCACAGTAGGTTGATGATTTCATTGGCGAAAGCCGGATTTTTCAAAATCAATTTTTTAAAAACATTGATATCAATCATCCTCACTTTGCAGTCCTGGTAGGCATAAGCAGAATACTGAAAATAGCTGGAGCCATCCAAAAGCGCGGTCAACCCGATCAGATTTCCGGCAGGCAAAACCCGCAATATCAAACTTCCTGCAAAATTATCCATGTAAATTTTGGCAAGTCCACTGCACAGAAACAAAATATGCGAAGCCATAGTGCTTTGCTTGCAAAGAATTTCTCCTTTTTTATAGGTAACGAAAACATTATTTTCTTCCAAAAGCAAAAGCTCTTCATTCGACAGCTTTTCGAAGCATTCTGCTATCTCTTTATTGAGCGTACAGCTATTATTGTTTACGATTGTAATTTTCTCTTTCAGGTATGTCATGGTGTCAGGTAATTCAGTTAATGATTTGTGTTTTTGAAACTTAGCTTTCTTCCTTTACACATATAGAGAATTAATTTTATTGAAAAACAAATCTGAAACTTCACTTCAAAACTTCCGGAATTCAAGGTTGATGTAATCAGTTAATTGTTAAATTGTTACGTAAAATGAGTTCGGTTTTTAACACTAAAATATGATTTAAATCAGTAAAAATAATGACGAATACCACTTTAAAAACTGAATAAGGTCAGTATAAAAATTTAGTTTTTAACAATTTATATATCAAACTTTGCCATGTAAAATAATTACTAACTATAATTCATAAAAAATAATTACTATGGAAGTAACAATGACCTTGGATTGCAAAGGATTATCTTGTCCTATGCCAATTATGAAAGTAGCAAAAGCTTTGCGTGATTTAAGTTCTGGTGAAGTACTGGAAATGCTGGGAACTGACCCGGGAACAAAATCCGATATGCCGTCCTGGTGCGAAAAAAACGGCAATGAACTGTTGAGTGTGGAAGACTTGGATGGTGGCGTAACCAGAATGATGATTAAAAAAGGATAGGAGAGCATTTCTATGGCTAATAACAAAAATATTAGTGCGCTTGCCGGATTATTTCAGACATTCTTTGGGAAACACTGGCCTGTATGGGTTGGAGGTGTAACCCTGGGATTACTGAATATCCTGCTTTTTGCCATAAAAAGTCCGTGGGGCGCAAGTGGCGGCTTAAATAGTTGGGGAGAAAATTTCTACTCATTATTCGGCGGAGCAGGAAGTCAGATAGTACCTGTTTTCAAAAGCAACTACGCCATGTTAGTGCTTTTGATTATGCTGGGATCGTTTGTTGGTGCTCTTTTCTCCAGGGAATTTGCACTCCGCGTTCCTCCAAAAGGTGAAATGTTGAAAGGCGTTATCGGCGGATTACTGATGGCCGTTGGTGCAACAGTTGGTATAGGATGTTCAATAGGTTCGTTTTTCAGCGGTATTCCGGCTTTATCGGGTGGTGCTATAATATTCACCATCGGTATGTTTGCCGGTGTTGTTTTGGCGCTGAAATACCTGATTTGGGAAATGGAATACAGACCAACCTGGAGCTCCGGAAAAAGCTACACTTACCTGGCTGCACAGCCCGATAAAGGCAGATGGCAGGTGATTACCGGTTGGGTAATGGTTGTTCTGATCGCTGTTGTGGCTTATTTGTATGCCGGTTCAGATCCTGTAATGTCCTGGTTTATCATCATCGCCGGATTGATGGGAATGATTTGTCAACGTTCAAGATTTTGCATCGTGAAATCGTTCCGTGATCCATTTATGAGTGGCGAATCGCAAGGTTCTGTCGGCGTGATTGCCGGATTGCTGGTTAGCTTGATTGGTTTTACCGCCATTAAATATTTCGGTATCGGAGCTATCGGCGAAGGTGGACTTCGTGCGCGCGAAATGACTTGGGTTTTCCCGCATTTCTGGTCAAGAGCTATTATTGGCGGTTTTATTTTCGGACTTGGAATGACCGTAGCGGGCGGATGCGCCGTTGGTACGCTATGGAGAATGGGCGAAGGACAGGTGAAACTTTGGTTTGCCGGAATTGCCTTTATATTAATGTCTCCGATTTCCACTAAATTCATCGTTCCTGCAGTGGATAATATTTTACCACAGAGCGCACGCTTCAAAAATTTCCTACCTGACTACATCGGTTACGACGGTGCATTCTTCCTGGTTTTGGGCATCCTGTTATTATGGTATGTATTTGTAAAATGGAATGAAAGAACAGGCAAATTCAGTGCTTTCTAAAAGGATAAATATAATGAAAACATCTATAAAATACATAGCGCTTTCCATTTTGGTGTTGGCTTTTGCCAATTGTCGTGGAATTTATGAAGATAGCTCAGAAGAAGCATCAGACTTGAGAAAAATGGTAAAAACAATCACCGTGGATGAGCTGAATGCCTTGACAGAAGCAGGTGAAACTTACACACTTTTGGATGTTCGTCAGGCAAATGATTATCTGACTGGAAATATTCCCGGCTCGGTTTCGCTTCCTCGTGGTGATCTGGAATTCAAAATCGGTGACACAGAATTTTGGTCGGAACAATACATGTATCCGCCCGAAAAAAAAGATAAAATCATCGTTTACTGCAACGACGGAAACATGGGAACCATGTCGGCTGCAGCACTCAAACAGCTCGGTTACGAAAATGTGTATAACCTGAAAGGCGGATTCAAAGCCTTTAATCCAAATCAGGATCCGAAAGCTCAACCCAAAGCCGCTGCCGGATGCGGTGGATAGCCAGATTGTTATTCTTTGAATAATAAAGAATTGAGCAAATACAATAAATAATTGTAAAGCAGAATAACAACAAATAACGGCCAAGCCAAATAACAATAAATAACGGCCAAGCCAAAAAACTACATGTATTTCTATTTTTTTTTAAAAAATTAAAAATTAAACAATAAAACCAATGAAAACACAAAATCTTTTCAAATTATTTTTGATAATAGCAGTTGCTGCATTTAGTTTATCAAGTTGCATTGAAACTGTAGAAGAGCCCAAAGTGGACTACTACAAAGAAATGACCGACTATTTAACAGCCAATAAAATGGATTTACCTGACGTAATTGCAAATGGAGTTACCACAGCAACAGCCGTTAGTGCAAATCCGGGTGCTTTTTATATTATTGACCTTCGTGCTGCAGCTGATTTTGCTGCCGGACACATTCAAGGTGCTGTAAATTCAACCGTAAAAGACGTTCTCACAGCTGCTCAAAATGCAGGTGGAAAACCTATCCTTTTGGTATGCTACACAGGCCAAAATGCAGCTTATGCTAACGTATGCTTGCGTTTGAGCGGATACGCAGACAGCAAAATCATAAAATGGGGTATGAGCGCCTGGTCAACTCAGCTTGACAGATGGACTGCCAACGTTTCTGACCAGGCAGTAAATCACGCTAACTGGTCAACAACTAACGCCATAAAAGCTCCGGTTACATTCTCGCTTCCGTCTTTCACAGCTACTTCAAAAGAAGGAGTTGAAATCCTGAAAGAAAGAGTAAAAATGGCTCTTGATAAAGGGTTTCAAAATGTGAAACCTGTTGACGCTCTGGCTAATCCGGCCAATTATTTTCTGGTAAATTATTGGACAGAAGCCGATGTAAATAAATATGGACACATCAAAGGTGCTTACAGACTGAATGAATCACTCAAGCTGGCTGATGCAGTTGGTTTCAAAAACCTCAACCCAAGTGCAGTAGTTGTACCTTACTGCTGGACCGGACAAACTTCAGCCATGGTCTCCGCATACCTTACCGTGTTGGGATATGATACCAAAGGCTTGTTTTTTGGTGCTAACAATATGATAGGTTCTAAACTGGAGAAAAACAGCTGGACAATCGAAAAACCAAAAACTGACCTGCCGATAGT
>CAZCIU010000067.1:0-15009 GCA_964498765.1 uncultured Paludibacter sp.
CTTTCTACATCATGCAGAAAATGAGAAAATGTGCTCGGGAGCTACTTTCTACATCGTGCAGAAAATGAGAAAATGAGCTCGGGACCTACTTTCTGCATTGTTCTACAGGCTTAAAATGAGGAAATGCAGAAAAACGATAGTAAAAAGATTAAAGCTATTCGTTTTCAAATATCAATTAGCATTAAAATCAAAAACAGAAAAATAGTTACAAACCTAGCAATCAAGAAAATATGGATACAACAATTAGTATTACATGTCCGCAATCCGGTTGTCAGATCTCCATTCGGATTTCAGTGCCGGAATATGCATCAAATGAAATTCCTAACATAGAGGTGGTTGATAATGCCAATCCTTCCGAAACAGTAGTCAGACCTACCGAGTCTACCAGACCTACTACCACACCGGTTAGGCCAACAGAATCAACAAGACCAACACAAGATGTAGAAAGACCTGCACAAAAACCGAATTCGGGAAGGAAAGATGCTCCTGAAGGTAAAAATGCAATGGCAGAAAGATTGGAGGAAGAGCAGAAAAATGCTGAAAGAGCGAGTCAAAGATTTACTAGAAATCAGGAGTAGTTTTTAGTTTTTAAAGAAGGTCTGCCGAGGTGAAATATTATAGAGGATAATTTCTTAAATTTGAGCGTTGTCATTTTTCTATAAAAATAAAACGATTAAAAACATTTGTTGCCATTGGATTAGTAGGATGCTCTGTTTTGTCAAGCAAATATCCGATTTTAGTTAAAAATATTCAATTTTGACATTTGAATTGTTCAATTCAAATGACAAAATCGAAAAAAGGTGCAAAACGTACATAGAATTTTACGCTGTGACCACGACTAGTAAGTAATTCTAGCTATTTTTGCAACAACTAAACAATGTGATTTGATTTTATAAATATATGTGCAGATGATTATCATCTAATTGTAATTTCAAAATCCGAACCTTAATTGTGGTGGACCAATCACTTTCGTCAAGCGAAAGATGATTGGTCTTTTTTTTGGATATAAAAAAGTCGAAACTATTAGTTCCGACTTTCTTTATCTTTTCGATATTGCGAATTGTTATTTCTTTTCTTTAGCAATTTTGGCGGCACGTCTGGCAGCCCGTTTTTCGTTAAGCTTTTGTTTCAGGAACTGAATATATGGCTCAATGTAGCGTTGACGCTTTGATTCTATCAAATCGTTCATCGTAAGCATAATGGCCGATTCGTATGTTCCTCCAAAATCTTTGTCAATCATCGTTCCGAACATTCTAAGCGTGTCCGTAAGCCCGATATAGGCATTAAACATAGGTGGAATGGTAGTGCCGATATGACGCACGGTTTTTTGCAGCGCTTTGTAGTTTGCAGCAGCATTTTTTTCTGTGAGTACTACGTTGGCTATCTTTTTGCTTTCTTCACTAACCTCCACAGGAACTTTTGGGCTAATCAGCTTGTCCGGATCCGGGCAGTGTAAAAACATATACTCATACAATAGTTCACGAGCCAACTGTGGATAGCTGGGATAGATATTAACCTTACCTATAAAATATTTGGAGTTTTTTTCCAGGTGTATCAAAGCACCCAAACCATCCCAAAGATTGTCAAGCGCAAACAGGCTTTTTACACCTCTTTTGGCTGTTTGATAGTCCGGTTGAACAAATGCACGCCCCAATTCGATGGAGTAGGGAAGATAATTCTTAATAAAATCATCACTGAACGTAAAAAAATCCGCCATCACAAAGTTTGGTTGTCCGTCTTCTTTCAGAGCCACATTCTTGCCTGACAAAAATCGGTAACCGCCTACAATTTCTTCATCTTCCGGATCCCAGACAATGAGTTGTTTGAATGGTTTTTTCAGAAAATCGAACTCGTCTGTATCGATTTCATTTCCGGTTCCGCCGCCCCAGGAGCGGAACGACAACTCACGAAGCCGCCCAATTTCTTTCATAATGTTGGGAGATTCAAAGGCGTCGGTGATATAAATTTCGTTGTGAGCTTTATTGGTTGGTCTTACAAAAATCTTTTCAGTCAGCTCTTTTTTTAACAAATTCCTGTCAACAGGAGGTATAATTTGCTTCATCTTTTTCTTAATACTTTTTCTTGTAATGTTCGACAAAAATAACATTTATTTTATAATTCAACCCTTTTTCTTTAAATTATCTCTAATAATGTATCATAAACTACAATGCTATTACAATTTATTGCTCATTTTGATAGAAAGTGCGCAAGAATATTGAAGTTTAACTTTTTTATATACAACCAAAACTGAATTTTGACGTTATATACTTTGTCTAACCCCTGCGCTCGTTCATTGAAGAAGCCACGCACCATTCTTCCCTTATGATTAAGGGAAGTACCCGAAGGGGGAAGGGTTAGAATAAACCAAACCAAGCATTATTATTATTTTATTTTTTTGAACATTTTAGGTGCGTCATATTTTTTGTCATGTACTTAAAAAAAATAATATTATGTATTAAATAGATATTGATCTTGTTTCTCATATGAATAATTAAAATCTTAAAAACCAAAAATATAGAATGAAATCCACTATCCTCTTTTTATTCAGTTTTATGTTTAGTTTTGCACTTATGGCAGACAATTCGATGTATGAAAAGCGAGAATTTGTATTCAAAGGTGATACGCTGAAATACAGAGTTTTATTCCCTGAGAATTACGATAAAAATCGGGAATATCCGCTTGTGGTATTTTTGCATGGCTCGGGTGAGCGCGGAAGCGACAATGAATCGCAATTACGCCACGGAGCAGCACTTTTTACGGATACTGAAACCCGAAAAGACTATCCTTCCATCGTGATTTTTCCACAATGTCCGAAAGAAGATTTTTGGGTAGAAAGGGATCGGAATGCGCAAGGTTTTGAATTTGCTCCAAAGCCCAAAATGACAAAATCACTGACTTTAGTTAAAAAACTGCTGGATACTTACAAAAAAGAAGAATCTGTTGACGACAAGCGCATTTACATAATGGGACTTTCTATGGGCGGAATGGGGACATTTGATATGATTTGCAGATATCCAAAGTACTATGCAGCTGCCATTCCCATCTGTGGCGGAGTGCATACCGACAGACTGAAAAAAGTGCGGAAAATGCCTATTCGGATATTTCACGGAGGAGCAGATCCTGTTGTTTCCCGAGAATTTTCGCGAAATGCACACATCGAATTAAAAGCACGTGGATCGCAGAAAGTGGAGTACATCGAATTCCCCGGCGTGGGACACGATAGCTGGACAAATGCTTTTAATTATCCCGATTTTTTGAGTTGGATGTACTATCAGGAACGATAATTGGCTTGATGGTGAGCAATATTGTGACATTATGTCAAAAATATTTTCCTTACTAAAGTAAAAAAAGATAAAAAAAAGGAGAATTATGGTACAGACAATAATATTTTGTTTACATTTGCATTATTAAATTCAAACTTAAAAATTGTAGAAAATGGCAAAGCTAAAAGGTGCAGTTATTGTTGATACCGAACGCTGTAAAGGCTGTAATTTATGTGTTGTGGCGTGTCCACAAGATGTTTTGTTGTTGAATAAAGAGGCGAATGTAAAGGGTTATAATTATTCGTATATGGAAACTCCGGACGACTGTACCGGATGTACTACATGTGCGCTGGTTTGTCCGGATGCTTGTATCACGGTTTACAGAATTAAAGTTGATTAATTCCGCATTCCGAAAGGAAAATAATCCTTTTTAAGAAAAAAGAAATTTATATAAATTAATTAAAAATAGTGCTTTAACAGTCATATTTGATGTTTATTTGGTAAAACAAACTCAGAAAATGTGATTTTGGGGGCTTAAATATGGAAGAAGTAATTTTAATGAAAGGTAACGAGGCTGTGGCTCATGCTGCAGTACGTGCCGGTTGCGACGGATATTTCGGATATCCCATCACACCACAATCGGAAATAATGGAGACCTTGATGGAGATGAAACCTTGGGAAACAACCGGAATGGTGGTGCTGCAGGCAGAAAGTGAAACTGCCTCAATAAATATGGTATATGGTGCTGCCGGATGTGGAAAACGCACGATGACTTCATCGTCAAGTCCCGGTGTGAGCTTAATGCTTGAGGGATTTTCATACATTGCCGGTGCTGAACTGCCTTGTGTGATAGTGGATGTGATGCGTGGCGGTCCCGGACTGGGAACTATTCAGCCAAGTCAGGCAGATTACTATCAGATAGTAAAAGGCGGTGGTCACGGTGACTACAAAGTAATTACACTTGCTCCGGCTACTGTTCAGGAAATGGCTGACTTTACAGTTCAGGCATTTGACCTGGCATTCAAATACCGCGTAATGGTGGTAGTGCTTGCTGACGGTGTAATCGGGCAAATGATGGAAAAAGTGGTACTTCCACCTTTCCGTCCACGCTGGACTGAAGATGAAATTCGCAAGCTAAATCCATGGGCAACTTTGGGTCGCACGCCGGACAGAAAACCGAATGTGATTACTTCGTTGGCACTTCAGGCCGAAGAAATGGAAGAAATAAACCTTCGTTTGCAAGCTCGATACAAAGAAATTGAGCAAAACGAAGTGAGATTCGAAGAAGTAATGTGCGACGATGCTGAATATCTGATAGTAGGATTTGGTATCAGCGCGCGTATTGGTCAGAAAGCAGCTGAAATGGCTCGTGAAGAAGGCATCAAAGTCGGATTGCTGAGACCAATTACTTTATTCCCATTCCCTACGAACGAAATAAAAAGATTGGCTGACAAAGTCAAAGGAGTTTTGACAGTAGAATTGAGCGCCGGCCAAATGGTGGACGATGTGAGATTGGCTGTAAATGGAAAAGTACCGGTAGAATTCTACGGCAGAATGGGTGGAATTGTTCCATCGCCGGACGAAGTACTTCAAGCTCTCAAAGAGAAAGTTATTAAATAGTTCTTATTACAAGTTTCAAGTTCCGATTTCAGTTGTTATTTTCATAATTTCTGATTTCTGACTTCTGACTTCTAACTTCTAACTTTATAAAAAATGGCAACTCAAATAATAGATCCCAAAAATTTGGTTTACAAAAAACCAAAACTTTTGAATGATATGAACATGCACTATTGCCCGGGCTGTAGCCACGGCGTAGTTCACAAAGTCATTGCAGAAGTAATCGAAGAAATGGATATTGCTGACAAAGCAATCGGTGTTGCACCGGTGGGATGTGCAGTATTTGCATACAAATACATCGATATAGATTGGCAGGAAGCAGCTCACGGTCGTGCTCCGGCATTGGCTACGGCTATCAATCGTCTCGTGCCCAGCAGCATGGTTTTCACCTATCAAGGAGATGGCGACTTGGCAGCAATTGGTACAGCAGAAACCATTCACGCCTGCAACCGCGGCGAAAATATCACCATCGTATTTATCAACAATGGTATTTATGGTATGACCGGAGGTCAAATGGCACCAACAACGCTAGTTGGAATGAAAACTGCTACTTCGCCTTACGGACGTGATGTAGATTTGAATGGTCACCCGCTGAATATCACCGATTTGTTGGCAAAACTGCCCGGAACTTGCTATGTAACGCGTCAGGCTGTACACAATGTCGGCGGTGTGAGAAAGGCTAAAAAAGCTATTCAGAAAGCATTTCAAAATACCTTGGATAAAAAAGGAACATCGATTGTGGAAGTAGTTTCTACTTGCAATTCCGGTTGGAAAATGACACCTGCTGCATCCAACGACTGGATGGTAGAAAATATGTTCCCTGAGTATCCACTGGGTGATTTGAAGAATATTTAGTTTATATTTCATAAATTTACAGCTAACTATCTGTTATTCTGTCTTGATTTTTAAAAATCTTGGCTCAAATAATCTAACAAATGAAAGAAGAAATATTAATATCCGGTTTTGGTGGACAAGGGGTTTTGTCCATGGGAAAAATTTTGGTTTATTCCGGTCTGATGCAAGGTCAGGAAATCAGTTGGTTACCATCTTATGGGCCTGAGCAGCGAGGAGGAACTGCCAATGTTACAGTAATCCTAAGCGATGAAAAAATCAGTTCACCTATTTTGAATAAATACGATACAGTGATTGTGCTTAATCAGCCTTCGCTGGATAAATTTGAGAGTCGTGTGAAGCCGGGCGGAACTTTGATTTTTGACAGCAACGGTTTTAAGAAATTCCCAACCCGCACTGACATCAATATCTACAAAGTAGATGCCACTGAGTATGCCTACAAACATGATATGGTGAAAACGTTGAATATGATGATTTTGGGAGGTTTCTTGAAAATTCGTCCGATTGTAAAAGTGGAAAATGTGCTGAAAGGTCTGAAAAAATCCTTACCGGAACGCCACCATCATCTAATTCCAATGAACGAGCAATCTATTCTGAAAGGAATGGAAATCGTTGAGAAGTTTGAAGTGTAAAACATACCGAAAAATGATATAATAAAAAACTTACTCCAATTGGGGTAAGTTTTTTGTGTTTTAATCAATCCGGGGCTGATATTCAGGCAATTTCTTTTTTTAATTTTCCCTAAATTCATAGCTACATTTCAGTCAAACAAGATTTTCTTTGTATCTTTGAACGTTTTTTTGTTTTGAGTGTATTTTAGGGTATTGAAAGTGCGAATTGTGGTGATTGAAGTTTTTGCCTCAAAACTCAAAACCTGTAAAAGAATTTTAATAAAAATCATATAAAATGAAGAATTTCAGATTACTGAATACTGTATTTGGATGGCTGGCATTTGCTATTGCTGCCGTAACTTACTTAATGACCATAGAGCCAACAGCCAGTTTTTGGGACTGTGGTGAGTTTATTTCAGCTGCTTACAAACTGGACGTAGGTCACCCGCCGGGTGCACCTTTCTTTATGTTGACCGCAAAATTCTTCACACTTTTCACCTCTGATGTGACTAAAGTGGCGATGATGGTCAATGCAATGTCTGCTTTGGCAAGTGCATTTACTATTTTGTTCCTTTTCTGGACTATTACCCACCTGGCACAAAAAGTAGTGGATAGAAATGAAGAAGAATACACGCTTGCTAATAAAGTTATCATTTTGGGTGCAGGTTTAGTTGGTGCTTTGGCTTACACATTCTCAGATACATTCTGGTTTTCTGCTGTTGAAGGTGAGGTTTATGCCTTTTCATCGCTGTTTACGGCAGTCGTGTTCTGGCTTATTCTGAAATGGGAAAAAAATGCCGATAATCCCGGTTCAGACCGTTGGTTGATTTTTATTGCTTACCTGATGGGACTTTCTATCGGCGTTCACTTGCTGAACTTATTGGCAATTCCGGCCATTGTTTTGGTTTATTATTACAAAAAATACACTCCTACAACCAAAGGAATTATCCTGGCGATGCTTACCTCAATTGTGATTTTGGCATTTACGCTTTACGGACTTATTCCGGGTTCCATTTGGTGGACTACGCAGTTTGAATTGCTGTTTGTAAATAGCTTTGGTGCTTCATTTAATACTGGATTGTACGTTTATTTATTATTAGTTGTAGTAGTGCTGGCTTGGGCAATTTACGAATCACATACCGAAAAAAGCTATTTGAGAATGGCTGTTTCATTTATTCTGGCAGTAAGTATCACGGGCGTTCCATTCTTATTTGAGAATTTAGTACTTGGAATTCTAATCATTTTGGCATTGGTGGCATTCTTCTATTTCAAGAAAAAAGCCGTAAAACCACGCTGGTTGAATACAAGTTTGCTTATGATTGCCGTGATTTTGATTGGTTACTCGTCATACGCCGTGATAATGATTCGCTCTACAGCACAGCCAACTATGGATCAGAACTCGCCTGATAACGTGTTTTCATTGAAATATTACCTTAACCGCGAGCAGTACGGCGACCGTCCATTGCTTTATGGTGGCGTGTACAATGCTCCGATGAAACTCAAAGTGGAAGGAAATACCTGCGTTTACGACGTGGATAAATCGCCTCTTTATGCTCCAGCACCAAAATCAAATCCATCTGAAAAAGACCGTTACATCATTGCCGGTGAAAAATATTCTTACAAGAAAGACGATAAATTTATGATGCTTTTCCCACGGATGTACAGTGCCGACCCAAATCACGTGAAGGCGTACAAAATGTGGGGAAATGTGGAAGGAAGACGCGTAGTGTATGATTTCTGCGGCGAACAACGCAGCGAAATGAAACCAACATTTGGTGAAAATCTTCGTTTCTTCTTCGATTATCAGGTGAATTTCATGTACTGGCGCTACTTTATGTGGAATTTCTCCGGCCGCCAGAACGCCCGACAAGGTTACGGCGAAATTGAAAATGGCAACTGGATTACCGGAATTAAATTTATTGATAA
Organism: uncultured Paludibacter sp.; assembly: GCA_964498765.1. Classification (GTDB taxonomy): domain Bacteria; phylum Bacteroidota; class Bacteroidia; order Bacteroidales; family Paludibacteraceae; genus UPXZ01. The sequence continues at coordinate 8,270 of CAZCIU010000067.1, forward strand.
TGTTTTGGTGGGCGATCAGACTTTATTGCCGACTGATATGAAAGAAAGTAAAGGTAGAAACACCTACTTTATGCTGCCGCTTTTGCTGGGATTAGTGGGAATTTTCTTCTTGCTGAATGCCGGAAAACAAGGTTCGCATTCATTCTGGGTAATTATGCTTTTATTCTTCCTGACCGGATTGGCGATTGTGGTGTATCTGAACCAAACGCCGTATCAGCCGCGTGAACGTGACTATGCCTACGCAGGTTCATTCTACGCATTCTCAATTTGGATTGGATTGGGTGTGATGGGAATTGGACGACTGCTTGATAAATTCTTACCTAAAAACGTAAGTGCAATCATTGCCACAGTAGCTTGTTTAGGTATTCCGGTACTTATGGCTGCTCAAAACTGGGATGACCACGACCGCAGCGGACGCACCGTAGCACGTGATTTTGGACAAAATTATCTGAATTCGGTTGAAAAAGACGCTATTCTTTTCTCTAACGGCGATAACGATACTTTCCCGCTTTGGTACAATCAAGAAGTGGAAAGTATCGTTATCGCCGTTAGAGAAAAGAATAGCGTCTTTTCTCTAACGGCGATAACGATACTTTCCCGCTTTGGTACAATCAAGAAGTGGAAGGTGTACGTACCGATGTGCGTGTATGTAACCTAAGCTATTTGCCTACAGATTGGTATATCGACCAGATGAAACGTGGTGCTTACGAATCGGCTGCACTGCCAATTTCATGGGAGAAAAAAGATTATATTTCGGGTAAAAACGATGTGCTATCTGTGCAAGATATGACCGAAGGACAGCCATTCAATATGCGTGAAGCCTTTGAAATCATCAAAAGCGACGAGCAGTCTTTAAAAATTGAAGGCGACGGATTTTTTCCATCTTCCAAATTATTCTTGCCGGTAAATGCTGATGATGTAATCAAATCGGGCATGGTGACAGAGGAAGATCGTGCTAAAATTGTTCCACAAATGTTGTTCGAATTGCCTCGCAACGTATTCAAAGGCGAAGCGATGGTGATGGAAATGATTAAAGAAAACAACTGGAAACGTCCGATGTATATTTGTGTTACGGTTGGCGAAGAATTTTATCCAAAAAGCTTGAACAAATACTTGTCAAGAACCGGTTTGGCTTATCAAATTCTTCCGGTTGAGCAGCAGGACAGCTTGACTGTGAATGTAAATACGGAGAAAATGTACACCAATATGATGACCAAATTCAAATTTGGCGGTGTAGAAAATCCGAAAGTATATATTGACGACCAGGTGATGAGAATGTGCAAAACGCACCGAATTCAGTTTGTGTATTTGGCGGAAGCATTGATTGAGCAAGGCGATTCTGCACGTGCAAAAGAAGTGCTGAATTACGCCAATAAAGTTCTTCCGGCAACAACTGTTCCACACGATTTCAGTTCCAATATGATGGCACTGAATTATTATCTGCTTGGAATGAACGCGGAAGCTGACGCAATTCTTACAGCTGTTGCAGACAGAAGTGTTGAGTATTTGAAATGGTACACCAGCCTGAAACCTGCTCACAGAAACAATGCTTCAAACTCAATCAGCCACGAAATGTCGGTATTAAACCAAGTGTTGCAGATAAGCAGTCAGTCGAATGCTGAAAAAGTATTTAATAAATATCTTCCAGTGTTTGAAACGTATAGCAGACAGTTTGGAATGAGATAGGTAAAATTAGAAATTAGAAATCAGAAGTCAGAAGTCAGAATGGCACGAAGGATTGATGCTTGAAGAAAATACAAATTCAAGCAGTCTGTGTTCCGTCAGCGCAGCGGTCTGACATCTGTCAGCGCAGCGGTCTCTTAATCTTGTTTCTTGAAAAAAGTATGCGTCAAATTCCGGAATTTATAAAGCAAGTTTGGAGGACGCCTGTCTGGCGAATAAATCCGGATGAGAAGGCTATTTATTTGACTTTTGACGATGGACCAAATCCAAAAGTAACGCCTCGTGTGCTTGATATTTTGGATGAATATGGCGTGAAAGCGATTTTTTTCTGTGTGGGAGAAAATGTGCTTAAATATCCTGAGATTTTCAATGAAGTAAAAACTCGTGGACATGCAGTTGGAAATCACACCTATAATCATCTGAAAGGATTTGAGAATTCGGTGGATGATTACGTGGAAAATGTTCGAAAAGCGGATAAATACATTCAAAGTACGCTTTTCAGACCACCGCATGGAAGGATTTCTCTGAGGCAAGTAAAAGCCTTGAAAGACGACTATCAAATCATCATGTGGGATTTAATAACCTACGATTACGATGCGAAAATAAGTCCAGATGAGATTTTGAGCGAAGTGAAGAGGAAAAGCCGAAACGGCTCAATTGTCATTTTTCACGATTCGCTTAAAGCAGAAAAAAACGTGCTGGCGGCATTGCCGGAATGCCTTACTTTTTGGAAGCAGGAAGGCTATGAATTTAAGTTGATAACATAAATGCGGATGAAGGAATCTATTTTACATTACGTTTGGCAGTACAAGCTATTTTCATTGCAAGATTTGAAAACGACAACCGGTCTTGCGGTGGAATTGATAGATGTAGGACGACCGAATACGGATGCTGGACCGGATTTTTTCAATGCAAAACTTAAAATTGGCGGAACACTTTGGGCGGGAAATATCGAAATTCACAACCTGAGTTCGGACTGGCAAAAGCATAAGCACGATGCAGATAAAGCTTATGACAATGTGATTTTGCACGTCGTAAATAAGGCGGACTCTGAAGTTTTTCGAACGAATGGCGAAGTTATTCCGCAGTTGGAACTCGTAGTGCCACATTCAATTCGGGAAAATTATCAAGAATTGATGGCAGCCAAAAAATGGATTCCCTGCGAGGATAAAATTCACGAAGTCCCATCGTTTTTGATTAGCAGCTGGAAAAATGCGCTTTTGGTGGAGCGGCTCGAACGGAAAGCGAACGATATTGATGAATTGCTGGAGCAATCGCACAATCATTGGGAAGAGGCATTTTACATTATGCTTGCCCGAAGTTTTGGATTTTCTACCAATAGTCAGGCATTTGAATTGACGGCTAAATCTTTGCCAATTAATGTTTTGGCAAAACATCACGATAATTTATTTCAACTGGAAGCTTTGCTTTTTGGGCAGGCTGGTTTACTTGAAGAGGAAAGTGGCGATTCGTATCAAAACGAACTGAGAAAAGAATATCGCTTTCTGCAAATTAAATACGATTTACGCCCGATTGACGGTTCGCAATGGAAACTTTTGCGACTTCGACCTGATAATTTTCCGCATGTTCGCATAGCGCAGTTTGCAGTATTGACGCATCAATCATCGAAGTTATTTTCCAAAATAATTGCAGAAGAAAATGTGAAAAACTTGCGGAAACTGTTTGATTGCGAGGTTTCGGAGTATTGGCAGCGGCATTATTTGTTTGGAAAAGAAATTCCGATTTCAAAGAAAAAGCTTGGGAAAAATTCCGTGGATGTGTTGCTGATAAATGCGGTTGTCCCCTTTGTTTTCAATTATTACAATAAACGAACGGGCAATGGCGAACGTGCTTTGAAGCTTTTGGAAGAGATTTCAGCCGAATCAAATTCCATTATCAAAAAATGGAAAGAGCTTGGCGTAATTGTTGAAAATGCCTTTGATTCGCAGGCATTACTTCAGCTAAAAAAGAATTATTGCGACGAGAAAAAGTGCTTGAGATGCAGAATTGGACATAAAGTGCTAAGTAAAAGCGGTAAATAAAGTGTGAAATTATTAAAAACCAATTATTCAAATCAAGTTTTGATAGGAAAAATTGGAATTATTATAAAAAAAGAATCAGATGATAAATAGAATTCATCTACGAAATATTCTGATTGCCATGATTTCAGCATTTGTACTGTATTCATGTGCAAATCGCGGACAAGGACCACAAGGCGGTCCAAAAGACGAGGTGCCGCCACGAGTTTTGCGTTCTACACCGGCGGACAAATCGGTGAATGTGAGCAGAACGTCGGTTGAAATTGAGTTTGACGAGAATGTGAATTTGAAAGAAATCACTAAAAATGTCATCATTTCACCGCCGCAGCGTACTAATCCTGAAATCCGTGCGATTGGGAAAAAAGTAAGCGTAAACTTCAACGATACGTTGATTGATAATACTACGTATTCTATCGATTTTGGGAATGCGATAGTGGATAATAATGAGGGAAATATCCTTAAAAATTACGTGTTTTCCTTTGCTACAGGTGATCAGATTGACACTTTGCAAATTTCCGGTACGCTGATAAATGCCGAAGATCTTAATCCGTTGACAGGCGTTATAGTGGGAATTCACAGCGATTTGAGTGATACTACGCTTACCACAAAAGCTTTCGAAAGAGTTACCCGAAGCAGCGATGATGGCAAATTTACGGTTCATAATGTGAAAGAAAAACAATATCGCGTTTATGCCTTGAATGATTTGAACCGTGATAATTTTTACCAAGCCGGTGAAGGTGCTGCTTTCAATGAAACTGTTTTTCAGACTAGCACAGAGCGGTATATCCGCCAAGATACAATTTGGAAAGATAGCCTAACGGTGGATACAATTAGGTCGGTGGAAGCTACACGGTTTTTGCCCAATAACGTGATACTTAAGTTTTTCAAAGACAAAACCAAAAGGCAATATCTAGCCAAAACGGAACGAACTGAAAGGCATAAATTAACGCTGTTTTTCAATACTTTCAATGAAAAACTGCCGGAAATTACCGCGCTGAATGTGGATTGGAACGATAAATTTCTGCTGCAAAGAAGCGAAACGCTGGATACTTTGCATTATTGGCTGACCGATTCGATGCTGATTAAGAAAGATACGATTTCGCTTCAGGTGAAATACCTGAAAACCGATTCGGTGATGAAATTGCAACCGCAGACCGATACTGTAAATTTCATCGTACGGAAACCTACGCGAGCGCAAGCTGCAGCAGCAACGCCAACTGCAAAAAAGAAAGAATTCTTCGAAATAGGTACTAATCTAACTTCGAGCTTTGAAGTCTATAACCCTGTTAAACTCACATTTAACACGCCGGTAAGGAGCTATGATTTATCGAAAGTACATTTAAGTCAATTAGTTGATACTGTACTTACTCCGATACAATTTGAATTGCAGAAAACCGATTCAGCTGGAATGAATTTTACCATTCACCATAAATGGATACCGGAAACGACTTATCAATTGGTAGTGGATTCGGCAGCATTTTTCAGTATTTACGATTTACATAACGATAACCTGAAAAATGAATTGAGAATCAAATCGTTGGATGATTATTCAAGTTTGGATTTGACTTTGGTGAAGTTTGATCCAACGGCTGTTTTTCAGGTTGTTAGTAAGGAAGATGTGGTTGTGCGCACAACACCGATTAATAGAAATGGAGTGACGCAAATTGAGCATTTGCAGCCGGGCGATTATTACGTGCGGATGTTTTTAGATAGGAATGGAAATGGCAAATGGGACACAGGAAGTGTGCTCGAAAAACTGCAGCCCGAAGAAGTTTTCTATTATTCCAAAAAACTGACGTTGATTAAAAACTGGAAGTTTGAAGAGAGTTGGGATCATACTTCTACACCACTCTTGGAGCAAAAACCTGCAGAATTAAAGAAAACGACTGAAGTAAAATCAGAAAATTAACAATAAAAAATCCGGAATGAAAGTTCCGGATTTTTTGTTTACTTCGAAGAGTAAATCTACTTTTTTCGGGACACGATGATGATTTCTTTTACCTCAATTTCGACTGGTTCCAGCACATCTTTGTCCACTTCACCAATAATAATAATTTCTGTTTTGTCGTCAAAAGCTTCTTTAGGAAGATGCTTACGACTGATTTCTACGTTAATAGAACCAGTTTTGTCTTTGAAAACATAAGTGTCTTCGTTCATTTGTTTCACTATAAAACCTTGCAGTTTTACCAGTTCGTCCGATCGGTCCAGGCGTGAAGCGTTATTGATTACTTCTTTTACCGTATATGTTTTTTTAGGCGTTCCGGGACCTTGGTATTGTCCGTAAGATAGCGTATTTATTGCAAAAAGGAGAATAAATAAGGGTAATACTTTTGTGAAAATTGCTCGTTTCATATTTCTTTTGTTTTTTAGTTATCAATTCTAAGAAAATCGCCACTCATCGTAAATTCTAAATCCATTCCGTTATCCAATCTAATTTGTTGATTACGGTCGTCCAGCTCCCAACCAATAATGAAATTACTCGCGTAGTTTGCTTTTGTATAATCCAAAATCTTAGCAGGAATTACACTGTCAGGTAATTTTGTGCGACTTTCGATATCGATAATTTCTTTTTTACGGTTAAATTCCAATAAAATTCCATCTTTCAATGTCACATCATAAGTCAATTCCAAGCCGTCTTTGTCTTCAATAATCTGAATAATTTCATTTGCAGGGAAATGGGTGTTGATGTAATTTTTGACTTCTGCAGGAACTTTACTTGGTTCTACAACTGTTTCTTTGTCACAACTGAATAAAAAAATGGGCAAGAAAGCCAATAAAAATAATCGTTTCATAATCTTCTGTTTTGTAAATATTAACGGTACTCTTTTGTGAATTTTCGGGTAACTCCAACAATTATTGCTCAATAATTATGGTGCAAAAGTATAACCCAATTCTGTAGAAATTTTGGAGAAACGTCTATTTTGCAAAAGAAATATGCATTTTATGCAGATTTTCTTCAATTGCGTATGAAATAGTGTAATGATACACCTCGCAAATTTGATGAACTATGGCAAGTCC
>CAZCIU010000068.1:0-14992 GCA_964498765.1 uncultured Paludibacter sp.
TAAAAGCGATAAATTCGTTTCGCAGTGCATCCAACTGATTGGACGTTGGAACCACACGAGCGGCCTTTCTGATAATCATTTCCTGTGAATCATCGGCATCTATTGGAATGGTATTGCTTGTGGGAATGGTTTTTTGCGCGAAAAGTGATGTCGTGAAAAATAGTGCGCTAAGCGTGAATAAAAAGATTTTCTTCATAAATATTTAATTTTTTATATTCAATTCCACAATATAATCAATTTCATCAGGAATTTTATCCAAGTATATTAAAACTCCTTCTTTCGATTGTGTGAAACGAAGTTTTTTGCCATCTACAAACTTTTTGGCAGATTTGATTTTTTGGTCTGTGATTGGCAAGAATAATGCATTTTCTTGCAAATCCAAAATATGGACAAATAATCGATTGTCTTTTTGAGTAGTTACGCCCCATTTTCTTTGCGAAATCATTCCTCCACGCGTGCTATAAATGGTTTTGCCGAAAGTTTTCAGCCATTCGCCCATCGCCGCAAACCGCTTTACTGCTACATCCGGGAAAGTACCGTCCGGACGCGGACCAACGTTCATCAGCAAGTTTGCATTATTTCCGGCGGCTTTTACAAGGTAGTGAATGAGTGCTTTTTCCGACTTATAATTCGTATCGTTAATTTTGTATCCCCAGGAAGTGTTCATCGTTTCGCAGGTTTCAAGTGGCAATTCCCCGATTTCAGATCCGGCAGAATATCCGGCCGTGTTTTGTCCCGGCAAATCACGTTCAAAAGTTTGCACATCTTCACCTTCTATCGGCTTCAAATGATGATTATTTATAATCAAACATCCGGACTGAATTGAGTGAATGTGCGAATAAATCTCGTCCAATCGCCAATCAAAATCCTTTTTGTCCCACATGCCGTCAAACCAAATCGCACCAATCTCACCATAATTTGTAAGCAACTCGGTAAGTTGATTTTTCATAAATTGATGATAGGTCTCCCATTTCGCTTTTTTAGTTTCTTCTGTTTTGGTAATAAATGGACCATTTGGATTATAATCCGCTCTACCCCAATCCAATAAAGAATAATAAAAATGTAATTTTATGCCTTGTTTTTTGCATTCTTCGGCCAGTTCTTTTATCGGATCGCGCTTGAATGGCGTAGATTTTACAATGTTGTAGTCAGAAAACTGTGTGTCAAACATGGAAAAGCCATCGTGATGCCGAGAAGTGATGCAAATGTATTTTACTCCGGCTTCTTTTACGTCTTTCACCCACTGAGCTGCATTAAATTTGGAAGGAAAAAATCCGGCAGCAAAATTGCTGTATTCATCATGATTTAGTCGTTTGTTGTACATAATCCACTCACCATCAGCCATCATGCTGTAAATTCCCCAGTGAATAAAAACGCCAAATTTATTGTCTTGAAATTGCTCGCGGTTTTTTAGATTTACGGGTGAAGGAATGTAATTTTTTTGAGAAAAAAGCGAAAGCGAACAAAGCAAAAGCATCGATAGCAGGATGTTTTTCATTTTCATAGTCGGATTTTTTATGATTTTGAATATTCTTCAAAGCTACATAAAAAAATGAAAATTAGCTCCATTTTTAACTAATGACTGTTTAATTTCAGTGAAATAAAAAACAATCTAATGAATATTCCGTTTTTAATTCAATGGAAAATAAATTGATAAACGCGAAAGAAATTCAAGTTCGGATGAATGAGTTTGGCTCACATGGAAAGCCATTTTTATTTGTTGTTGACTTTGAAGTTGAGAAAGGTTTTTTTCTGGAATATCCGCTTAATCAAAACGAGATTTTGTTTCACACACCAATCGGTTCCAATAAACACCAAGAAAATTTTACCATTTCTGAACGCTCTATTGAAAGCTTTCCGTCAAAATTCGATGAATATAAAATCTGTTTTGACAAAGTAATGAGCGGATTGCAACGTGGCGACAGCTATCTGGTAAACCTCACTGCTAAAACTCCAATCAAAACTAATTTAAGCTTAAAAGATATTTTCCTTACCTCCAACTCGCTTTTTGGATTATACATTCCGGGAATGTTTGTCAGTTTTTCGCCCGAGCGATTTGTGAAAATTGAAAATGGCAAAATCGCGACCAATCCGATGAAAGGCACAATCAGCGCCGAAATTCCCGATGCTAGAAATACTATTTTGAATGACAAGAAAGAAACTGCCGAACACAGCACTGTGGTAGATTTACTGCGAAATGATTTGAGTAAAATTGCAGAAAATGTGCAGGTAAAAAGATTTCGCTACATCGAAAAAATCAAAACTACAGAAGCGAATATTCTTCAAGTAAGTTCAGAAATTACGGGAGATTTGCCGGAAAATTATCTGACAAAATTGGGTGATATTATTTTTTCGATGCTGCCTGCAGGCTCTATTTCCGGTGCTCCTAAAAATTCAACTTTGGAAATTATTCACGATGCCGAAAAAGACAAACGCGGTTTTTACACCGGAATTTTTGGATATTTTGACGGAAAAAGATTGGATACAGGCGTTTTAATTCGCTTTATTGCGCAAGAAAATAATTGTTTTTATTTTCATAGCGGCGGCGGTATTACAGCACTCAGCGAGGCCGAAAAAGAATACGAAGAATTGATTAACAAAATTTACTTGCCTTCATGAAAACGCAATTTACAGAAGCCATTAAACTAAAAGATGGCAAGATTCATAATCTCAATTATCATCAAGCACGCATAAACAGGACATTAGAAGCATTTGGCGGCGGTGAAATCAATCTCACAGAAGCTCTCACAACTATTCCGGACGAAGCAAAATACGGTTTGGTAAAATCTCGCATTCTGTATAGTGACGTGATTGAAAACATTGATTTTATTCCGTATGTTTTTCGAACAAAAACCCGAGTTGGAGTGATTTCAGCTGATGATTTGGAATATTCTTTTAAGTATGCTGACAGAGAAAAGTTGGAAAGTTTGCAAGCAAATACTGACTTTGACGACCTGATAATTCTTAAAAAAAACTTGGTGACCGATGCGATTTATTCCAATCTAGTTTTTGAAAATAAGGAAGGACTTTTCACACCAGAAAGTTTTTTGTTCGCCGGAACAAAAAGGCAATTTCTACTCGACACCGGAAAAATCCAGGAAAGAAAGATCAGGAAAAGAGACATAAAACTGTACGAAAAAATTTACTTCATTAATGCATTGATTGATTTAGAAGATAATATTTCCATAGAAACAAAGCATTTGATTTTTCAATAAAAAAATCCACTTTTTCAGCCAAAACTAAAAAAGTGGATTTTAAATTCATAACACTTTGTGAATACACAAAGGATTAATTCTTATTTCCGCCACGTAGTAATGCTACTAGCAAAAGAATAAATACCAATCCCACGACTACCCAAAACCAGATTTGAGTATAAAATGCGCCACCTTTGTCCGGTGTGTTGATGTTAATATCAAGCGCTGCATCTTGAGCAGCCAAAAACATTGTGCTCAACAATCCTGTAAACATCAGGATAAATTTCTTAGAGATTTTCGAATAGTTTTTCATAATTTTTGTTTTTATAAGTTTGTAAATAAAACAAGATATTTTTTTATTTTGTTCAAATATGAATAAAAAAAAGATGTATTTTTTCAATACATCTTTCCATTTGTTTCCCAAATTTTATAATTTACTTCAAATCCAACAGGCGTATAAACCACGATTGGCAGTCTTGAATTGTACGGTAAAAGCTTCGTGTCGCTGGAAATAAATTTTTCTTCCATTTTCTGATCAGGACAAGCTTTGCGAGTTGATAAAACATCTCCCGAAGAATTGAAAACATAGTAATCATAACCATATCCTTCCAGCGTTTCAGCTTTCAAAGTTCCGGACATTCTATGATTATTGCAGTCCACATTTAGATTTTTGCCTGGAATAATTTCAACTTTATTGTTGATTTCTTCGTCGGAATTTAGTTCCGGCAAGTAAAGCACATGCTTCACTAAATTTGCTTTTTCCGGAAAAGGCAGCGAATTTTGAAGCGCTTCCTCTGTTGCTAAAGTGCCATTTCCATTTTGTCGCACTGATTTTTCATCGCCGGATTTCCAAAGGCTGTATTTTATCTGAATATTCTGGTTGGCATAGACTACGATTGGTTTTTCGCTGTTGTAATCAGTCAAAACAGTCTCACCTACAACAAATTTTTCAGTTTGAGAATCATCTGGACAGCCCATTTTTGTTGAGAAAACTTGTCCGTTTGTATTGAATAAAAAATATTCGTTTCCGTTTTCAAAATTATTTTTCAACATATTTCCCTGCAAACCGTAATGATTGCAATCCACGTACATCACGCGCCCGGGAATGATTTCCAACTTCGAACTTTTTTCTTCTTCGGGAGTTAATTTTGCCGGAAAAATCGCTCGTCGTTCAAATCCCACCATATCCGGATATTCTACCATAATTTTCTGCATTTCAGGTGTGAAAGCCTCTTTTCCCTCAGCCACTTTTTTATTGGTTCCGCAAGATGCAAAAATAAATAAAACCAAAGCAGCGCTAATAATCGATTGTAATTTCATCTGTTAATTTTTTATTTTTAAGTCTGTATAAAACAAAATTCGTGCAAACTTTTTGAGATTACACGAATTCATAAAAATATTGATTCTGAGAAAACGCTCTAATTATACAAATTTGGCATAAAACCTTGCTGAACAGTTGCCGATAAAATTTGTGCAACTTCCTTTCTGCTTAATCCCAAAATTCCTACGCCGATTTCAAACAGAAAATCAATTTCCTTTCGGTAAATATCATTGTCTGAAAATGCGATATGTGCCATATACTGAAGAAGTTGGAAGCGTTCAGCCGGATTTTGCTGGATGATGTTTGTTACGGAAGTTTTGAATAATTCTTCCACATTTCCCTGGCAAATTTCATTCAAATATTCCTGTGGAAATACGGTATAACTGCTCAGCGATTCTAGAATATGCTCGTATTCATCGTCATTGATTTTTTGATCAATATTGGCAATGATCAAACCTGCAGTTGCAATAAATTGTTTGCGATAAGTATCTAATGACAAAGGACTTAACGTAAGCAACATGCTGATTAGCTTGGCCATTTCTTCGTAAAGTGCAGTGTCTTTTACAATTTCTTCGTCAGAAATAAATTTTTGGTAAAGTCCTGATTCTGAAAACAGCTGTATTGCCTTAATTCTTAGCGGATTAACCGGATGCGTAAACATATTTCTGTTGTTGGTAAAATACTCCAGTATTTTCTCATTATCAGCAATATAAGCTTTATAATCAAAGTCAATACGCTCGGTAGTAAGTCCGGATGCCATTTTGAAAAAACCGGAAACGCATTTTTCCACATTCGGGCTTGCAATAAAGCCGAAACGATCGGCTGTAAGTTCTGAAACTTTCTGCCAAAGTTCGATTTTATGCGCCAAAATCAGCGACATTTTTTCTTGAAAAGGAAATACGAAATTGATTAACTTCACTACTCTGGCATAGCGAGTAATCAAATGTCCGATTTCGTGCCCAACTACAAATCGCAGTTCGTCATCGTCAAACATGCTGATCAGTCCGGAATTAATATTGATAATATCTGCTTCACCTTCTTCCGTACGCGCCAGTGCAAATGCGTTCAGTTCAGCGGAATTGGTAATGTAAAAATCAATCGGTTTTTTATATTCCAGCTTTTTCTTTACATCCATAAAAAGCGCGTATAATTTCGGTGCCATTTCTGTTGTAACCTTAAAACTATGCCCTTCCAAGATGTTTTTCCAGATATTTTCTTCCGGCTCCACATTGGCTTCGGCAATGATTTTTTCTATCAATTTTCCTTCGAGCATGGAGTAAAGTTTCTCCTCAAGTTCAATTTCCAGGTCAACGCGAATTGCTTTGTAATTCATACTATGTATTTTTAATGGTTAGATAATTTGTTATTTGTGATTCTGCAATTTCAAAGATATAAAAATAATATTGGCGACCGCCGAAATTTTCAGACTTTTTGTTTTTAAATCTTAAAGTTTCTCAATAACTTGCCTTTAGCACAATTACAAACTAAGATTCGTGGCAGATAAAATCGTTTTTGTCATAAAAAAAAATTACTTTTGTTATTCAGAAATAAACAACTTAATATTTGATACATGAAACAGCCATGCCATAATATTATTGACACACAAGGGAATGATTGTATGGCGTGTTCCAAGTGTTCTTAGTGAAAAAATTAAAAATAAACACATGAAAGTACAATTTTTAGGCGCAGCCAGAGAAGTAACAGGAAGTAAAGTGCTCATAACCACAGAAGAAGGTAAAAAAATCCTAATCGATTGTGGAATGTTTCAAGGAAAAGGTCTTGAAACGGACTGCTTAAACAGGAATATCGGCGTAGATCCTGCCGAACTTGATCATATCATTCTTTCACATGCTCACATTGACCATTCCGGTCTTATTCCCTATTTTTACAGAAAAGGGTTTCGCGGTTCGATTGTTTGTACACACGCCACACGAAACTTGTGTACCATCATGTTGCCGGACAGCGGTCATATTCAGGAAATGGATATAAAATGGTTTAACAAAAAACGTGTGAAACAAAAACTTCCGCCCGTAAGTCCGATTTACGATGTGCTGGATGCAGAAAGGTCGCTTAAATTATTTATCAGCGTGGATTATAACCGTCGATTTAATATTGATGATAAAATCAACGTGAAATTTACAAACAACGGTCACATGCTCGGAAGCGCGGTAGTGAATTTGGAAATTAATGAAAATGGCAAAAAAGTTCGTTTGGCATACACGAGCGACATTGGCCGTCCGATAAATCACATTCTGCAATCGCCAAAACCATTTCCTCAAGCTGATTATCTGATTACTGAATCAACTTACGGCGACAGAATTCACGAAGAAATTGATGAAATGGAAGAACATTTCTATCAGATTATTCACGAAACTTGTGTGGAAAAAGGAGGAAAACTGATTATTCCATCCTTCGCAATCGGACGAACGCAGGAGATTGTTTACACTTTGAATAAATTCTTCAACGACCGAAAACTTCCCAACATTGATGTGTATGTGGATAGTCCGCTTGCAGTGAATGCGACAGATATTTTCAGAATGCACATTGACAATCTGAACGATGACGTGAAGGACGAAATGCGAACTGAAAACGACACAGATCCGTTTGGATTTAATCGTCTGCATTACATCAAAAAAGCGGATGATTCCAAAAAATTGAACGACGACGACAGACCTTGCATAATCATTTCTGCATCGGGGATGGCGGAGGCCGGAAGAATTAAACATCACATTGCCAACAACATAGCCGATCCTAAAAACACAATTTTGATAGTTGGTTACTGCTCTCCAACTTCGCTTGGAGCTCGCATCCAACAACCGGGATTGAGAGAAATCTCAATTTTTGGAAATATTCACGCCGTAAATGCAAAAGTGACCCGAATTGAATCATTCTCGGGACATGCCGATTACAGAGAAATGGAAGAATATATCAGTTGTCAGGACAAATCGTTGGTGCGCAAAACTTTCTTGGTGCACGGCGACTATGATGTGCAACAGACTTACCAAGGCTACCTTGAAAGCAAAGGATTTAACAATGTTGAGATTCCGGCGCAAGGTCAAGAATTTGAATTACATTGATAAACTTAGTTTTCTCGAAAATGAAACGACGTTATTTATTTTTCGCTTTAATGTTGGTTTGTTCTGTCGCCGTTTTTTCTCAAAAAGCAACATACAAAATGCTCGTTGGGACTTACACGCGTGGCACTACAAGTGATGGAATTTATGCACTTGAATTCAGTAATAAAGGCAAATTGATTTCCCAAAAACTGCTGGCTGAAAGCGACAATCCAAGTTTTATTGCACTTTCGGAGGATAAAAAATTTCTTTACGCAGTCAATGAACACGGCGAAGAAAGTACGGTCAGTGCGTTTGCTTTTGATGCCGAAGCCGGAAGTCTGAAGCCTATCAACAAAGTAAATGCGGCCGGAGCGGATCCTTGTCATCTTACTGTATCTGAAAATCACGTTATTACCGCTAATTATTCATCGGGCAGTGTTTCGATTTTTGAACGAAAGGCGAATGGCAGTATTTCTGAAGTTGTGCAAGTGGTAGAACATCCAAAAAAACACTTTGGAAACAGACGTTTTGGGCCAAGCAATGCGCATCAGGTTGTATTTTCACCGAATGGTAAGTATCTATTTGCGACGAACTTAGGTACTGATATGATTTTTTCGTACTACTATAATCCGAGCGGAAAAACTGAAGTTCTTACTGAAATTTCAAGCATCCAAGTGAGCAAATCGAGCGGACCTCGCCACATGAGTTTAAGCAAAGATGGAAAATATTTGTATTTGGTTCAAGAACTTAATGCCAATGTGACTGTATTTGGAGTTTCCGAAGATGGCACGCTTAATCAGCTGCAAGAGACGACTTTGGTGACGGATGCTTCAAAGAAAAATGGAGCTGCTGATATTCATGTTTCTCAGAATGGAAAATTTGTTTATGTTACCAATCGCGGTGAAAATAATAATATTTCGCTCTTCAAAATCAACAACGGCGGTACGCTGAAATTTCAAAAACAGTATTCGACCGAAGGTAATGGTCCGAGAAATTTCACCTTTTCACCGGATGGAAAATATATTTTTATCGGCAATCAGCGAACAAATAATATCGTAACTTTCAAATCAAATTGCAGAAAAGGCACACTGAGTTTGGTGGACAAAAACATTGAAATTGGAGCGCCGGTTTGCCTGCTTTTTTACTAAAATAATCACATCACAACTTAAATCTCAATACATTTTTTCATGAAGAAAGTCTCTCATTCTTTTTTAGCCATAGATTTAGGTGCCACCAGCGGACGTGCAATTCTTGGCATTTTAGATAAAAATCACCTTGAATTAAAAGAAATCAACCGTTTCCAAAATCCAATAGTTGAAATTAACGGTCGGATGTACTGGAATTTGCTGCATCTGTACAATGAAATAATCCATTCACTAAAACAAGTAAAATTAGACGCCATCAACATTCTTTCGCTTGGAATTGACACTTGGGGCGTTGATTTTGTGGAGTTTGGGAAAGATGGTGAACCGCTGAGAATGCCTTACAGTTATCGCGATTCGAAGACTATCGGTGCGCCGGAACGTTTTTTTGAACTCATCCCTAAGGAAGAAGTTTACCGCCGAACCGGAAATCAGATAATGAATATCAATTCGCTTTTTCAGCTTTTCACGCAGAAAACGTCGGATAGTTCGGTGTATCCGGCAATTGATAAAATTCTTTTTATGCCCGATGCGCTTTCATATTTGCTGACCGGAAAAATGATTACGGAATACACTATCGCTTCTACATCGCAGATTCTCAATCCGATTGAGAAAAAGTTAGACGATGATTTGCTTCACGCGATTGGTTTGACGCAAGAAAATTTCGCACCTATTGTTCATTCAGGCACAGAAATAGGAAAAATCTCGAAATCTGTAACTAAAATCTGTGGTTTGGATGAAATTCCTGTCATTGCGGTAGCCGGACACGATACGGCTTCTGCCGTTCTTGCCATTCCTGCAAAAAATAAAAACTTTGCTTTTTTGAGTTCCGGCACGTGGTCGCTGATAGGAATTGAAGTAGAAAATCCGATCATTAACGATGAAACTTATACACTGAATTTCACCAACGAAGGCGGAGCATTCGGCACTACCCGACTGCTGAAAAATATGTGCGGACTTTGGATGATTGAGCAATGCAAACTGGAATGGGAAAAAGAACGACCGGTTTCTTACGACGAAATTGTGGTGGAAGCCCAATATTCTACTCCTTTCAGAAGTTTTGTAAATCCCGATTCGCCGTGCTTTGTCAGTCCTCAGTCGATGATTAGTGCAATCCAGCGGTATTGCACACAAACAAATCAGGCCATCCCGAAAACGATGGGTGAAATAGCACGCTGCATCTACGAAAGTTTGGCTTTCAAATACAAAAAAGAGCTGGCAAATTTGGAAAAATTGGCTGATTTTCCTATCGAAACGCTGCACATTATCGGCGGTGGTTCTAAGAACAAACTGCTGAATTCCTTGACTGCCAATACTACCGGAATTTTGGTTGTAGCTGGTCCTTCTGAAGCTACGGCAATGGGAAATATCTTACTTCAAGCGCACGCTGCCGGCTTGGTCAAAGGCAAAGATGAAATCCGAAAAATTGTATATAATTCGGTAGAATTAGAGCATTTTGAACCTGAAAATCCTGAAACCTGGAACGAACATTACAACGCATTCTTGGAAGTTTACAATGATTTTGAAGCGTTTGAATATTAATTTCAGATTATCATAAAACAAAAATTCTCGACCAAATAGATCGAGATTTTTGTTTATTTCAATTACTGATGTTCGATTATTTTGCTTTATTTTCCAGCAAATAAGTTTCTGCTTCTACACTCCACAAACCTTTATTTCTCTCGCAAATTTCAGCTAAATCTTTGAAGAATGGATCGGTTTCGCCGAGTTTTGCAAAGTCGGTAATTGGTGTTAAAGGCATCTCTATGTGCGTGTAAATCAGTTTTTTACCGCCCGGAATGCTTGGCAGATTATTCGTAGCTTCAATCACTGCATCCAAACCACCGATGTGCGTCACCAATCCGGCCGGATCAAGTCCTTTGCTCATCATATCGAGTGCTTCTTTGATGTCATCGGTATTTCCGCCGCTTGTTCCAACAATGTGAGTATAAGCGTAATGCACGTTGTAAAAATTCATTGATGCTGTGAAATTTGGATTGTCCGGTCCGGCGAAGAAATTCAAGCATCCGTCAAAACCAAGAATAGCATCGCCCTGCTCCACCACTGCTTTTACAGGTGCAAAAACAAACACATCGTTGTATCCGTCGCCGCCGGCAATGGCTTTCAGTTCATCCACAGGATTTTCCAATTTTCCGGTATTGATGTAGCGTAAATCAATGCCACGAGAAGCCGCAAATTCTACGGTGTAAATCGTTGCAGCTCTATCCAAACGCGCCTGATCCACATCGGTTACTACAAGCAGCGATGGTTTGCGATCTTCACGACGAAGCACGTAGTTTATCGCAGCCAATCCCATTGGCCCAACTCCGGCGAGAATGGCCATTTTTCCGCCATCCACAATTTCCATTTCGTGCTTGTAACTGCCCGGCGTGGTATGGTAATTGGCGTGCATTGCACCGATAACGCAGGAAAGCGGTTCGGCCAACGAAGCCGGATAATAACCTTCACCACGATACGTCAGCAGGCAGTCCATTTCCATCACTTCCTTGGGAATAACCACGTAAGTAGCATCGCCGCCGATGTATTTGTAGCTGTAACCCGGCGCGCTCAAAATGCCCACAGGTCCGTCTTCATAATACAAAGCCGGCTGAATTGAGAATTTATCTCCGGTTTTGAATTTATCAGCCCATTTTGCTCCCACGGTAATTAACTCACCCGAAAATTCGTGTCCAATGATAATCGGATTTTCAGCCACATCGTTGGGAATACGCTTGTGATCAGCACCTTGCGAAGATGCTTTGTAGGATGACATACACAGCGAATCGGAAACTACTTTTGCAAGAATTTCATCGTCTTTAATCTGTGGTAACTCAAATTCTTCCAATCGAAGATCTTTTTTGCCATAAAGGCGAACTGCTTTTGTTTTCATATATTTATATAATCAGAATATCAAAAAACTATTAACTATAAACTCAGAACTATTAACTAGTTTAACATCACTTGCCCACCCGTAATCGGCAGTGCTTGTCCTGTTTCGCCGCATTGCTCGATCAGATACAACACGCCTTTGGTGACATCGGCGGGCGTGCAGCCTTTTCGCATCGGAACTTGTGCTAAATAAAATGCTTTTACATCGTCGATTGTTTTTGCGTCCGGTACTTTTCCGGCTTTCAGGTATTGCACAAAAAGTCCGTTTTCGGAGTCGCTCCACAGCGGTCCTTCGTAGAAATTTCCGGGACATACCGAATTGACTTTGATGCGAAACGGTGCCAATTCCAAGGCGAACGACTGCGTAAGTCCAATTCCACCAAATTTCCCGCCCGCATACGCAAAGTTGGCTTTGCTGCCGCGAAGTCCTGATTTTGAGTTGATTTGGATAATGTCCGCAAAGTAATCTTCCGTGGCAAATTCGGTTTGCAACTTCATCACACGGCTCACTACTTTGGTACAATAGAAATAGGCGTTGTAGTTAATTTTGGTTACGAAATCGAAATTTTCGGGCGTCATATCTTCCAATCCACCGGCACGCAAAACGCCTGCATTGCTGATAAAGCAATCGATGCCACCAAAATTGCACACGGTTTCACGCACCAAATTTTCAATGCTCGGAATTTCTGCCACATTTGTTTTTACAAAAATGGCCCGGTTGCTTTTGGCGATGGAATTGAATTTTTCCACAGTTTTTTGTCCTACTTCTTCGTTCAAATCCGCCACCACGATATTGGCTCCTTCACGAATTAAACATTCGGCAATGCCTTCGCCAAATCCTTGCGCAGCTCCAGTTACAACGATTGTTTTATTCTCGGCACGACGATAAGTGTCGATTTTCATTTCGGGAATATCGTAACTGATTACTCCGTCCGCAAGTTCAGTTTCTTCGGCTGAATTTCCGGCAAAAACAAATCCTATTCCTTCAATTTTAAGCAATTTGGGGAAAAATTCGTTTTCTGCGTAAAAAGTTTTGATATTAGTCTTGGCATTTTCAAGAATTTCCGCCTCTGTTTTTCCTTGAATTTCAAGAAATTCTGGAAAATTGAAATCTTCTGAATTTTCAATCAATCTCAATGTTTTCAGATTTATTTCTGAAAGCATCATCCGGATGGCGGGTAATATTTTTTCGAGTTGCAAAGTCATATTCATTCGTTTAATTTTGTGTCTTAGTGGCGATTAACTCATCTCCAAGTTTCACAAATTCTTCTCGTTTTGTTCTGTCGGCCTTTCCGTTTTCATCCACGTAGCCGCTTAAACCTTGCGCTACCAAATGCTGATGTGCAGCTATCACACACGCACCTTCGTAATTGATTTGCATCAATTTTTCGGTCAAAGGCGTATTATTTCGGGCAAAAAGTTCAATCGGTTCCATCATCGGCGAATTGTGCTCACTGCCAAGTGTAACCACAAAACCCTGTTCGTGCAAATATGTGGCGTATTTTTCCAACAATTTCGCATCGTTTCGGGTAGTGATAAATTCCACTGAATGAAAGCCGCGTTCGGTCAATTGCTTGGCAACTCGCTCTAAATCACCTTCAAAATCGGTATAATTTCCATTGGCATCGTCTGCCAAAAACGGATACGTAGGAATGCCGCCCGCTGCCAAAATAATTTCGCAAACGGTCTGCATCGGCAGAAAAGCTTCCGCGGTTTCTGGGACGAAAGCCGCACCGCCCGCTTTCAGCAGATTGGCACGCATTTCATTTTCCACTCTGGCAATATTTTCCACAGACGATTTCAACACTTTCCCTTCGAAAATTTCATTGAAAATCGCTTTGATTTCCGCTTCGTTATCGTTGCATTTTTGGTACACTTTCAGTCGAAGGGCTTTTGCCAAATGCCGCTCACGAATGGAACCTTTGGTCAGATTTTCCTTTATCCAATCAATTTTCAGCGAAATGCCCAAGTTTTTACTTTCAAGCAATTCGTTGAGTTTTTTGCACATTGCTTCCACTTGCATGTTGGCTTCGTTTCGCACGTTTGCCAATTGCGTAGCAAACGGCTCTGCCAAGCGAAACGGATAAGCTAAACCCTTGCCGCTGATGTACGTACGGCCAGGATTTCCGGGATCGTTCACACGCAATCCGGCACGCTGATCGGCTTCATTCAGGCTGATAAGCTCAATGCCGAAAAGCGGGAAAAGTTTACGTTTTTCACAGCCGTCAGCCCATTCTTGATAGCCTTCGGTGGTGTAAAAATCGTTGATGCCGACCACATGCACATTCTCCGCCACGGCTCTGTCCAAGGCGTCATCAACGTCTTGAAACGCGCTGAACGAATACGGCGTGTGCAGGTGTGCGTTTACTTTTGGAAATGCCATAAATTAAAACTTCAAATCGTAAAAATCTACCGCGTCGGCTTCAAAATCACTAACGCCTTTTTCGGTCATCGGGTGGCTCGCAATCGCCATCAAAACCTCGTAAGATGCTGTGATAGATTGACATCCAACCATACTTACACGGTAAACCTGGTCCACGTTTTTGAAACTTGCCGCCAAGACTTTCGCCTTGATATTATTGATGTTAAATCCTTTTACTATATCGGATACCACGTCAATTCCGTGCGATGAAATGTTGTCCAAACGGTTTACGTAAGGCGCTACGAAATCTGCTCCGGCATTAGCCGCTAAAAACGACTGTTGTTGCGTGAAAATGGCAGTTGCCGTTACGTTCATTCCGGCTTCTTTGACCATCGAAATGGCTTTGTAGCCTTCTTTTGTAACCGGAATTTTTACGTAATAATTGCTTTTCAGATCGAAATAATCGCGGTAAAATTTGGCTTCTTTCAGAATGTCTTCCGCCTTTTCACTCGCAACCTGCATGTGCAACATTTTATCGCCAATGCACGCCTGAATTTCCGGAATAATTTTGGACAATGGTTTTCCCGAATGTTTAATAATCGTCGGGTTGGTTGTTACGCCTTCCATCGGAAGGTACTCGAACAACTCTTTAATCTCCGCAATATCAGCGGTATCTGCTAAATAAATCATTTTTTATTTTTTATTGGTTATCGTAGTTTTATCGAAAAAAAGATAGTTCTTGTATAGTTTAAGAAATTAGTATCAAGTAATTTTACTAGATCTTTTTTTTCAACAATTCAAATAGTTGTTGCCTATGATCATCATTTTCAAAAGAAAAACTTAAAATAATTGACTTCTCCTTCTCAATACCAAATATTATTTCTCTCTGACATAAATCCACGGTTCCACCATTATAAAACAACTTAAATATCAACTCACTTGAAGTAGTTAATTTACAAGTTAAGGTATTATTATTAGCAACATTCAAGTTGAAAATGCAACTTTTTGATTAAACATAAACATTGGCG
>CAZCIU010000069.1:0-14477 GCA_964498765.1 uncultured Paludibacter sp.
GACATGAACCATGCTACCAGAAAAATGTTATTTACTAAACGCCTAATTCAAAAAATTTAATCTAATTTATTGAATAATAGATTATTATATGCTTTTTAATGGACGACTAATTATTATTGGTGAGCCAACGGAATGGAACAACATCGGTCAACTACAAAAGCTAAATGACTCAAGAATATGGATTATTGGTGGAAGTGACGATTCTGAAATTCCTTTACATTATTTCCAAAGATTTGTTGAGGACATTATGCCAGACTTAACGGCAGAAGATTTAGATAAGAAAATGGAAACAACTATAAACAACTTAAAAGACCTCCTAAAATGACAAAAGAAGATAAACAAAGAGCTATTGGAAAGGTGGTTGCGATAAATTCAGATCGGTTTACTGTAGAACTATTAAGTGGACTTGACAATTTTAACGTTAGTGGGTTTGATGACATTCATTATTTTGCTCAACTAAATAGCTATGTCATTGTACCATATCAAAATTATTATATTGTAGCAGAAGTAGCAGGCGTGAGAGAAAAAGATTTGAATGTGCCTTATTCAAACCCGACGGAGCAGATATTAAGTAAAATTCAGGCAGGAAAATTTTTAGAAGTATTACCCATCGGTACAATAAAAACAAATAAAAACGAAGATGCGATTTTTGAATTTGGAGTAAGCGTGTATCCAACATTATATTCAGACGTTCTTTATATCAAGGAACAAGAATTAGATACAATTTTCAAAACAAATAATACAATAGAAATCAGTTGTCAAAACAATGAAGAATGTATAGCAGGAAACTGTCAATGCAAAGAGAGGTATACATCTCTACCCATAGGGAAATCAACTATTTTTCCCGACTATGATATCAAAATTGATATTGACAAATTTTTTGGCAGTCATTCAGCAATTCTCGGAAACACTGGAAGTGGGAAATCTTGTACCATAGCATCTATGCTTCAGACTTTATATAAATATCAAGAATACAGCGCAACTGGAAGTACTTTTATATTTTTTGATGTAAATGGAGAATATCGTCAAGCTTTTGAAAAAATAGATGAGAACAACGATATTGAGGTTGTCAATTTCTCTATTGACAAAACTGACAGTGAGGAAAACTCAGTCAAAGAATTTTATTTGCCCCATTGGTTTTTAAACATTGACGAGTGGGCATTACTATTGAAAGCAAGTGAAAGATCACAATTACCTATCTTGAGAAACGCATTAGGCTTCACGCAAAATATAACAGAAGAAGTATTACATCACATTTTTGCTTGTAGCATAATGTATGTGTATGAAAATTGGGAAAGCCCGGTAGCAAAAAGACAAAGAGTGGTGTCTCTCATAGAAAATGCCAATTTTCATCCAACTGTTGATTTTTCCAAATTCGATGCAAAATATGGAAATTTTCCAAGTATTAAAGATGAAAATAATTTTAAAGCATCAATTCGTTCTTTTATAATAGAAGGTATTGAAATTAACCCAAAATACAATTCTGATAAATTTGATTTTAATGAATTAGGTCAAGCAATTGAAACAGCTATATTATACGAAGAGTATCATGGCAATAAACAAATTCGAGATTATTGTTCTACATTGCTCACTAGATTTAAAAGCGTTAAGGAGCGAGATGATTTTAGTTTTTTGACAAATAATAAAAATGATGACAATACAACCGATTTTTTAAATCAATTTCTTGGCATAAAAGACAATACTAAAAAATCACAAATTGTAATAATTGATTTAAACTCTGCCAACGATGAAACAGTTGAAGTCATTTCATGTGTTTTATCAAGGATGATTTTTGAAAAGCTGAAGACTGCAAAACAACGCAACATCTATCCTGTTAATCTTGTGTTAGAGGAAGCACATAGGTATATTTCGACTGATTACGGAAAAGTTTTTGGCGATGCGAATAGGATATTTGAGCGAATTGCTAAAGAGGGTCGAAAATATGGAATGTTTTTACTCGTCTCTTCTCAACGTCCAAGCGAGCTTTCGAGAACTGTTTTATCTCAATGCAGTAACTTTATCGTTCATAGAATTCAAAACCCAGAAGACTTATCACACATAAGACAAATAACGCCTCATATTTCAGAAACAATATTAAAAAGATTACCTTCGATACCCACTCAACACGCATTAATCTTCGGACACGCTGTTAATTTACCTGCAATGTTTAAAGTTAATGATGTAAACCCCAAACCAAAAAGCGATAATAATGAAGTAAGTAAAAATTGGTTCAAGGAAAAAGGCTTTAAAATTTCTTTATTCTAAATACCGTTGGAGAATTTTATTAAGATTCTTTCTATATGAATTAGACAACAATTTACAGTAAATCATACTTGGAAATTTTGATTCATTGAGCAACTTTAAAAACATACGAACAGTTGAAGATATTCTTAATTTAGAAACGGGTGAGAATATTACCGCTTCCGCATTGCTTGACAATATGGATAACGATGATATTGTACTGCTAAGACGAAAATTGCGTACTTCCAATAGAGTGGGCAAACCTGTATTAGTTTGCGCCGAGTGCTCGACCAAGTTGGAGTTGCGATGCAATAAATTGAGCCGAGAAAGCAGAGGTAAAGATTACTACTTTTTCAAGCACTATAAAGATAGTAAAGAATGTTCTATTAAGACCAACTCTCATTTACCTGTTGGGGTTCTATTGGCACGAAAATACGAAAACGTCAAAGAGAGTATGCCTCACATAGATTTGAAAAATCGTTTAGGGTATATTATTGAACGCTTCCATTCGCCTGAAAAAATTAGTGTTGATTGTGAGTTTTATCGGGACAAGTCCGGTAATGGCGAAAGACGAAAACCTGACGTTTATGCTGTTATTAATGGTAAAGAATATGCGTTTGAAATTCAGTTGAACACTACCTTTCTTAGCGTAATTGAGGAGCGAGAATATTTTTATGAAAGAAATAACGTTTCCATTTTATGGATTTTTAAGCATTTCCCACTGGAAGACGAACTTCAAAGATTAACCCAAAAGGATATATTTGTTCCCAATAGATTGAATGCATTTGTTTTGGATGATGAAATGCTTGATTTATCGATTAAAAATAAAGAATTGCATTTAAGGGTTTACTACAAAACGTTCCATATCATTGATTGGGAGATCTGTAGTCAATGGAATACAAAAGTGATTACACTTAAAGATCTAGATTATGCTGAAGATTACAAACCCTTTTTCTATGACTCTTTTGAAGATAAAGAAATCGCAAAACAAGAATTAGAGCAAATAAGGGAGGAACACAGATTAGAGCAGCAGAGAATTAGGTTGATTCAGCATCAGGTTGAAGAACGTATAGCTGAACAAAATCGAATAAAACAACAAAGAGTTTCTAGATGCCGAGCACTTGCAAAGGTCATACAGTCAGATATTGAATATTTAGAAGAAAGACTATCCCTTTTATTGTCAAGTAAAAGTGACTTAGAAAATAAAATTAAAAGAATTCAAAATGAAAATATAGACGTTTCTAAACAACTAATTAATATTGATAATATTACCGGACAAGTTTTTAATTACTTGAAGAGGTTGGTTAATCAACCAGGGCAATATGTTTCCAATCCTTTGATTCAATATTCTGATATATCTTCAATTAAAAGTAAATACTATGAGCGGATTCTAACGTTTGAAAAAACTAAAAACGAAATTCAAAACAAACTGAAATCAGAAATCATTCCTCAAAAGAAATTTATAGAGAAATTTTCCACACGCGATATTGGAGGAATAACATATTCAATAATTCCACCCGATAAAGCATATGAATGGTTTGTCAAAAAATTTATAGAAGAAATTAAAACCATAAGGACAAAAGATTTAGGTACAATATTCGAATCTAGTTGTGTTTATAACATTCCAGATTTTTCATTTTATCGATGGCATCTGCATAGCAGAACTGGTACTACTACATTTTTAATAGATATGTCGTCTAGAATATCTAAAACAGATCTTAAAGAAAAAGAACTAAACGAACAAGCGCACAAAATGTTTCTTCAAGAAAATGCTTGTGTTTTGAAATTAAAAAACGATATATTTCATCTGCTAAGTGAGAAGGTAAATAAAAATATTAGTTTAATCAACGAATACCAAAACAAAATAGATGAAACTCTGAAAAATCACAAAGATTATTCTATAAGAATTGATATTCTAAATAAAAGAATAAGTTATGTTGAAAATATTTTTATTTTTGCAAACAGATGAGGTGTATATTGAAATTGAAACAAATAGCTTTCAATACAACTTTATAGGCACAATAGAATAGTAAACGAAAAAAGCCCTTGCACCAATCACGTGCAAGGGCTTTCTCTATTGAATTGAAAGCTGTATTTAGATTTTTACTCTAAATTCTTTTATCTGATTGGTGGAAATGGACTTATAACCTCCCGAAAAATCTTTTCCTTTAATGTGGATAAATCGGAGAAACTCTTTGGAACACAGTATATCTTCTAGAATTTTCCAATCTACATCGGGATTTTTTCGGGTAATGAAAATACCGGAATACATCATCACTTGTTTTGAAACTTTGTGAAAACGAACGGCACTGCTCATCAATGTTCCCAAAATTATTTTCTCTTGATGAATTTTCTGTATTCCTTGGCTACGTCCGAATTCGTACCACTTCGTACCTTTATCAATATCTCGTGACAATAGGTCGGATTTGTGTTGCAACAAATAAGCGTAACAATGCGGATACTCAATTTGCATTTTCGTTTCGGATATAACACGGTATTTACCATCCGAAAACTCGTATGGATAAATGATTTTTTCTATACCCGAAAAATTACCCTTGAACGTTGAAGCTTTTATTACATCCTGCAAAACCGATCGTTCTATCAATTCATTGTTGAAAATTGCTAAATGCTGGTTTACCGGATGAGGTTTGCATTTTCCTATAAAAATTCGGTCTCGAAGGGTTGCCAAGCCGTATTGAACATCAAATAAATCTTTTACAAATATGTCTGTACTCTTGTTCAGATTTTTCAAAAACTGTTCATTTTCTTTGTCTGTAAATGACCAATGCTTGTTGTTTAGGTTGTTGTACTTGATTTCATTCAATTTTACAATTTTCCCGTTTTGAAATTCGCCGTAATCAAAAACATCTTTACTATTCCCGTTTTGTAAAATGGCTATGGCGGTGTAACTTGAAAATCCGGGAAACATTTTATTTGCCTTAAAGTCAATCAACGTGCTTATAAGTTTGTTTTTTGCAAGATATTCACGAAACTGCAAATAGGATGAATTGCGTAAGAAACTATTGGGCGTAATAAATCCAACTTGACCGTTTTTATTAATCATTCGAAGACTTAACTCATAGAATGATAGATAAATATCGAAGGTGCCTTGGTTGAACATAAAATTATGTTTGATAAAGTTTCTCCTGTCGATGCTCATATTATGAATGCGGATGTAGGGCGGGTTGCCTACCACATAATCAAATCGTGTGTGAAATTGCCGGAAAATGTGTAACATATCAGAATTAAAAATCTTCCATTTCACGCTTTCCACACCCAACTCTACTTTTACGTACGCATTCAAATTCGCAATACATTTGTTGTACGCTTGTCTGTCAATTTCAACTCCGTATATGTATTCTTCGAGATTTTGAACTATTTCAGCACAGCTTTTACCTAAACTTTTGGAAATAGATGTGTATCTTCTTGTGATTTCAAGCAAAAAAGCACCTTCACCGCAAGCGGGTTCCATTATGTATTTGTTCAGAATATCCGGATTATTATACTCGACTAAATCTAATATCTCGCAAACAATCCAATGCGGAGTATATACTTGACCTAATTTTTTTTGCTTATTCATCGGTTTGTTTTGTGAAATTGTATTGCTACTCCCTTTTCTCCTCTTTCTCCGCATTAAACTCAAACTCCAATTTCTTTTCATTTCCAAAACTATCTTCTACAACCACTTCAAACCGCTGGCTTTCATCCGAGCGTGATGTGTAATACAACCGAAATTCTTTTTCCGGTAACGGGTAGCGGTCGTTAGGAAGAAAAACTTTGCCGTCTTTGCCTAAACGAAGTTCGCCAGTACCTTCTGCTTGGAAATAGCGAATATTGTATTTATTCTCGACAAAAGTTCCTTTTTCGATTAGGGTGCATCGGATTTCGGCGGTTTCGTTTTGACGGATTTCTTTGCGGACCGGCATCGTGTGAATATCAAATTCATAGCTTTGTTGAATGTCCAAAGAGCTATTACAGGCAGAAACGCCCAATAGGACGCAAATAAAGTAGCCTAACATCAGACTGTTTGATAAAAATCTTTTCATTTTGTAATTTGTTTTTCAATATTAATCTTATAAATCATAAAAATCACAGTTCAGACATTTTATAGACTTATTCTTATTCCTGTACTTATTTGCGGTCTGAACATTTCCACCTCGCTTCCCAAAAGCACATTGCATTTTCCTTTCACGAAAAAGACGATATTATCGGTTGCGAAAACGTCCAATGCCAAATGATACGCTCCGCCGTACACGAATTTATCTTTTGTCAATAAAGTTGCACCGTCGGGTAAAAGCTTTTCATTTCGATTGACGGTTTCATATCCTGCCACGGCGGTAATTCCGGTATTTAGCAAGACGTTTTTTCCGGCATCGGAAAAGAGATTGAGCAAGTAACCACCCTCGAAAGTGATGGTTTCGGATGGGATTTGCATTTCGCGATAGGCAAAATGCTTTTTCGCGTATTCTAATCCAAAAAGCCATTGATTGGCTCGTTTGTGGTTGATGGTCATCGCCATTTGCGTGGTAAAATTGCCGTCCGCAAAGAGTTTGTTTTCGGTTATTGGAACGCCGACGGATAGTTGTAAGCCTCGCTGTCCGGGTATCAAACGCTGGGCGTGTGTGCCTGTCGCTATCGCAACAAGGCACACGAGTAGAATAATGGATTTTTTCATCAGAATTTGAGTTTGAGGTTATCGATGTTTTTGGCGTGGATTAGGTCTTCGTTTTCCACAACAAAGGTCTGGTGGCGACCGCCGTTTTGCTCGAAGAGCGTTACTTCCAAGACCTTATCGTCGGGCAGAGTGAATTGTTCCAGCACGAAAACCGAGCGTTGGGTTTGCAGTCCGCCGATGCGGGTGAGGTTGTTGTGGGTGCGAAGCGGTTGCAGGATTTGCTCCTGGATGGCGGTGCGTTTGGCGATTTTTTTGTCCACGACTTTGAAGGTGATAAAATCAATGTTGTAGGGCATTTGGCTTTGGTTTTTGGTTTGCAAGTGGAAGTACAGCAGTCCGTTGTGCGAATACAATCCACGCAAGAGGAACTGAATACCGAACTTTTTTGAGCCGATGTGTTTGATTTCCCGGCGGTCGTTCTGCCAAATGGTTTTCATTATCAACTTGACCAAAACGGGCGATTGATTGCCTAATTCTTTGAAATAAATATCGGCTTTGTTGGTGGGCAGGTTGTTGGTGCCGGAATG
This sequence comes from uncultured Paludibacter sp., assembly GCA_964498765.1. Classification (GTDB taxonomy): domain Bacteria; phylum Bacteroidota; class Bacteroidia; order Bacteroidales; family Paludibacteraceae; genus UPXZ01. Next base: position 7,444 of record CAZCIU010000069.1, read on the forward strand.
CAGAAAGTCCTGCATTTCGATGTTTAGGCGTTCGGGTTCTTCGGCGTATTTGACGTTGAAACTGTAAAAACTGCCGTCGTCACAGATGACAGAGAGGTTGCTTTCGGTTTCAAAATCGCGCACGGCGGCTTTTACCCGAAGTACGTTGTCGGCATCCTCGGCTTTGCCGGCGATGAGGTTGCTACTTCCCAAATCCACGTAACGGATTTGAGCGGGAAAAATCAGATGCAACGTTTTTTCATACGTTACATCCAAACCGTAAGGCAGAACTACTCTGCCGTTGGGGATGCTTCGGCTCATTCCTTGATACAGGTCGCCCGAACTGATTTGGGCGTTGGCAGAAAATGTGCCTGCCAATAAAATTGTTGCTAAAATTAATTGTTTGATTTTCATTGTTGTTATTATTTTAGTGGTTTATTATTATTTTTTTAGATTGATTGCCTATTCGCACGATATATATTCCTGAAAGTCCATGTGTAAACATCGTTGCCTTTGTACCTGCAAGGGTTTGTTCTTTCATTTTTCGTCCAAGCATATTGTAAAGTTCAAGTTTTTGCACCTTCCTATTTTCGGGATAAAAAACTTCTATCGAGTTCTTATAATCGTCAAAATAAACTTTTATATCATTTGAGTTACTTTGATGCTCTAATAGGGATGTTGTTTGCTTTTTTTCAATTACGGCAGAAACGTCATACACTTCGCCATCGCGCCATCCTTGAAATACCGGATTTTCCAGTGGCAGCGCCTGATTGTTCAAATTTATTTCTTTCACGACAAAAAAATCATTTTGGGTTGATACATCTATTTTTATTTGAACAAATGGGGGTACAGAAGCAAAATAGTATTTTTCCTCATTGTCAAACCCTTGATTAATATGTACTTCAAAACTTGAAATTATATCTCCTGTTTGATTGTTTTTCAACGAAATAAATCCTCCTTCTTCGGGTTGAAATATTCTAATTGACACACCTTGCGGATAAATTTGTGCCGAAGCTGACATTATGCTGAAACATAGAGCTATTAATACCATAGCTGTTTTAATTGATTTATTTGATTTCATTATTACTGTTATTGTTTTATTTGTTTGTAATTTTTCTTATTTATTGTCTGTCAGGTAGAGCAAATGTCCGCTTTTTAGCGTAACTTTCACTTCCCGCATTTTTTTGTTCAGGTACCCGGAAGCACCCTGCATCACACCTTTTCCCGCATCGGCAGCTAACTGCTGTCCTGCGGAAGAATTAAACGTGAAGCTTGTTCCTGCCGATTGCCCCATTCCGGCAACGACCTCCTTGACGGCGTTCATTTCCTCGGAATTGGGGATGAAAACACCCGGCTGACCGTCCAAATCATAAGCGGATAAGTTCACGGCAATGATCCGTCCCTGCTGTTCGATGTTGGTTACCGAAAGCGTTAAGCGGTTGCCTTGGATTTTGGCGACAGCAGTCAGGATTTTGTTTTTCGGCAGGTGCAGATTGGCTACCCGTGCCGTTTCCAATAGGCGTAAACGCACCGTTTCACCGTCTTTGAGCGTTACGGTTTCGTGAACGGATACTTTGAGCGTGTTTTTATCCAATGTTTCATCGGCATTTCCCGTTCCGGAAAGAAAACTGCGGTTGCGTTCCTGCATCTGTTCGAGGACGAAAATACTATCGGGTACGTCTTGGTAGAGTGCCGAAACTACGTTTTTCACTTCGGGCAGTACGGTAAAGGTCGGCTCTTTGGCTTTCGCTTGGGCGTGGGCATTAGGGAAAGGATCGTCCATTTTCCGCTCAACCGCCGTTTCAAAGGGATTTGCCGACTGTTGGTTTTGAGGCAGGTATTTGGCTGCCAGTTCGTAGGATTTTTCCATCAATGCCAGGTGGTCGCCTTCCTCGTTCTTGCTCTCTTCCAATTCTATCAGTTTGTCGCGAAGCTCGCTTACCTCGTTCCACAATTGCTCTTTTTCGGGGTCGTAAGCGGGCGGTTCATTGAACGACTGCAACATACGCGTGGTTTCTTGGTACTGATTGACCGATTTTGCCACGGGGTCTTCGTTGTCGGTTTCTTCTTCCGACAATGCTTTGCTTCGGCTTTCGCTTTCTTGGTCGAAGTAGTCGTACAGACTGCCTAACACTGCCTGTCGGTCATTCTCTTTTTCTACGTCCGTGCCGAGCGTGTAGGCTTTCAGCTTGTCGTCGGGCAGGTCGAGATTGGATGCCTGCGGAATGTCGTTGTTCAGCCCGATTTGTTCTTCCGCTTCTTTCTTTTCCTTGGCGGATGGCTTGAAGATAAACCACATAAGCAGGACAAACAGGATGCCCATCGCGCTGAATATTACCGCTTTTTTCAGTTTTTCCTTGTCTTGCTGGGACAACTCTTTGAAGGTGTTTGTTTTTTCGGATTTTTCTTGTTTCCCAGACTTTTCTTGTTTTCCGTGGTTTTCGGGCTTTCCACCGTTTTCCGGTACTCTTTCTTGCGGATGAGCCGTCTGCTCCACCGAAGAGCTTTCTTGATTTTGGTCTTTTTCATTGTTCATAGTAATTGGTATTTAGGTAGTTGATTGTTCAAAAAATTCTATTCCGTACAGACTGTCTTTCCGTACTGGTACGTCTATCAGTTCCGGGATGCTTTGGTCGGTTTCATCTGTTTTGATTTCGGTCTGCTCCGTATTTGTTTCGTTTTTTTCGGGAATGAATACCGGTATAATCAGTCCGATGCAACAGAGAAAATAGATACTGCTCACGCTGAAAAGAATAATTTTTCGCTGACGCAACGTCAGGTGTTCGCATCCTGCTTTGAGCCACAGGTGTAGTTTGAGGTAAGTTCGTTTCATCGCTTAACGGTTTGGATATCGTGGTTTTGAAGGACTACGAAACGTTCCAGCGTAAAGCCTTGCGGGTTGTTGTCGGAACGCACCGAGTTTATCAGCTCGCAATCGGTTACGAGCGAACGCTCCGTGATGTTGCTTTGGCGGATGATGTACTGACGGGCAAAGGTTTTTGCCTTGTAGGGATAGCTGTCGAAATTGCACACGATGCTGTCAATCTCGATGCGTTGGTTGATATTTCCCGAAATAATCCGTGTGAAATAGCCTTTTTCCATCAAATCTTTGTAGTAATTGTACGCCGATTTGTCGGCAAGCATAAAGGCACGGCGCATATTGCTTTCGATGGCGTCTTTGTCGGGTGCAACGGTAAAAAAGAGTTCGTGAAAACGCTTGACGTGTTCCCTTACCTCTACCGGGCGGTTGGCTTCGGCGTCTTGCGAAAGGGCAAGCATCAAGGATTTACCTTTGTCCAAGACGTAGATTTTCTCGCGTTGTTTTTCGGCAAAACTGTATGAATTGTAGAGCGCGTATCCGCAGACACACAGGCAGAGTACGACAAAAAGCAAGGCGTAAAGGCGTATCTGCTTAAAGGATGTTTCGATATTTTTTAATGATTTAAATTCCATGATATTTAGTTTTTTAGTTTACGAGCGGACAAGTAAACAGGGTGTTTACTCGTTTACTCGTCCACCGGTTTACTGTTTTTATTTTTTCTTCAACATTCCGCGGATGCGTCCGGCCACGTTTCCTGCCGCCGCACCGCCTGCCGCTGCCGCCGCTTTTCCTCCGCTCACGGCTTTTCCTCCGGCGTATTTGGCTTGCTCGTTCAGGTTTTTGCCGTAATTACCCATTCCGCCTCCGGCTTCGATAATCCAGCCTGCCACGGTTGGCACGGCAAAATATCCGACAATGCCGATAAGAAAGAAAATGATGTAATACCAGTTGCTTCCGTCGGAAATAAACGAGGGGTCTTCCAGCAGGGCAATGTCTTTTTGCAACATCAATACTTGTATTTTGGTCAATAAGGCGGAAAGAATACTGCTCACGGGAAGCCACAGATACACCGAAATGTACCGGCTGAACCACGCCGTGAGCGAACCGCCCAAGCCGTCCCACATTCCGATGGCAAATACAATGGGTCCCAATATTGAAAGTACAATCAGGTAGAAGGTGCGGATGGTGTCTATGATTAGTCCTGCCGCTTGATACAGCAGTTCCAACAACTGATAGACTTTTTCCATCATCCATTTTTTTGTGTTGTATGCGGCTCTTTCGGCGTACATCCCGGCAATGGTTACTGCATCGGATACGCCGATGACGCCCATTTCTTCTATTTTCTCATCCCATTGGGCTTGGTCTGCCAGAAAAGCCGTTTCGGGATTTCGCATCAGGGCTTCGTATTCCAATTGGTCGCGTTTCTGCGTCAATGCCTGTAAATCGCCTGACTGCTGTTTTACCATTTGTTCCGTACCTTTCACGATGGGGCTTAATATAGTATTGATACTCCCCAATACGAATGTTGAGAAGAACATAATGCAAAATCCCAAGGCAAACGGGCGAAGAAGCGGAAATACGTCAATGGGTTCGGCTCGTGCCAACGATGCCCAAACCCGCATCGCGATGTAGAATAATGCTCCCAAGCCGGCTATGCCTTTGGCAACACCTGCCATATTGTCGGCAAGGGGTATCATTTCACTGTAAGTTGTGCGTAACAACTCGTGTAGGCTGTTAAAATCCATTTTTTTCTTGTTTTTAGTGGATTAGTTTACAAGTAAACAAGAGGCGATTATTCCGAGTTTCAACATTCCGTCTATCGCTTTTTTCTCGTTTACTTGTATACTTGTTTACTTTGTTTACTCGTTTAATGTTACTTACCAAAACCGGTGTTCATCCATTCCGTAGAGTTCCTGCACACGGCGGGTATCGTCTTTTTTCTTGGCACGGACGTAGCTTACCGAGATGTTTTTGCGGGTGTAGTAGGATGTAATGGCTTTGTACTCTTTTACTTGTTCGTAAATGCGGTCAATCATCTCCATCCGCTCCTTGTCGTTCATCGAGAACGAACCGCTTTTGGTTATGGATTTCAGTTCCTTGACCGATTCGCCGCTCAATTCGAGCAGGCGGGCATAACCCGAAGCCATTGCCGTGAGTTCGGCAGGACGGAAATTGGTGTCGGAAAGCATCCGTTTGTAGGCATCCACGTAAATACCCGTGATGTCGCCTACCATTACCAGCGTTTCTTTTACTTTGTAAGCATCGCCAATCAGGTTGTTTACTTTTTTCAGCGCGTCGTAGTATTTTTTGGTGTCGCCGTAGAGTTTTTCCACCTCTTTGAAGCTGTTCATCGTATTTTTTACCGTTTTGCTTGCTGTGGCGATTTCTTTGATAGAATTGGCAATATTGCCCGCGAAGTTACCCGGGTCGGTTACCACCCATTGGGCGTTGACTGTTCCGCAAAACAGGGCAACAGCCAATAGAATAAGGGAAAGTTTTGTCTTCATAATCTGGTTTTTTAAAGTTGGTTGTTATTTCTATTGTTATTTCTCTCTCGCCTTTTCAGCAAGTTGTTTTATCGCTTGTTCCATGTTTCCGTCCAATGCTTCCGCTTTGTTCATTACCTCCATTTTTTCGGTTTCTTCCGTGGTGTACGTCAGGTACTCTTCGGTAGAAACCTCGGTGGCATACACGGCAGACTGCGTACCGCCCAAACCGATCCACACCTCTTTGTAGAGCCGTCCGGCATCGTTGTTCATATTGATGGAAAGGACCTGCGATTTTTCCTTTTCGGTCAAGCCCAGCATATTTTGTATACTGTCGAACTTGTTGGCGTACTTGCGTTGGTCTAACAGGATTTTGCAATCCGAGTTGTTGATGATACTCTCTTTCACGATGGGGCTTTGGATAATGTCGTCCACCTCCTGCGTTACCACGATGGCTTCGCCGAAGTACTTGCGGACGGTTTTGTAGAGATACTTGATGTAATCCGCCATATTTGCCGAAGCGATGGCTTTCCACGCTTCCTCTATCAAAATCATCTTGCGGATACCTTTCAGCCGCCGCATCTTATTGATGAAAACTTCCATAATGATGATGGTTACCACCGGAAAGAGGTCTTTGTTGTCTTTCACGGCATCAATCTCGAAAACGATAAAGCGTTTGTTCAACAGGTCGATGTTTTTGTCGGAATTGAGCAGGAAATCGTAGCGTCCGCCCCGATAATACTGTTTGAGGGTGGTCAGCAGGTTGTCGATATTGAAATCTTCTTTGGTTACTTTGATGTCACGCTGTTCCAAGTCGTGGCGGTAACTGTCCCGCAGAAACTCGTAAAACGAATTAAATCCCGGCGTAATCTGCCTGTTCTCACGGATCAGGTCGAGGTAGGCGTTCACGGCAGAACCCAATTCGCCCGCTTCGGTTTTGGAAATCTTTTCGTCTTCACTTTTCCATAGCGTTAACAAAAGCGTAGAGATACTTTCCCGTTTTTCCACATCATAGACGTAATCATCCGTATAGAAGGGATTGAAAGAAATGGGATTTTCGTCTGTATAGGTGTAGTAAATTCCGTCCTCTCCTTTTGTTTTCTGATGAATGAGATTGCTCAATCCTTGGTAAGAATTTCCTGTATCTACAAGCAACACGTGGGCACCTTGTTCGTAGTACTGGCGTACCATATGATTGGTAAAGAACGATTTTCCGCTTCCCGAAGGTCCCAAAATAAATTTGTTTCGGTTCGTGATAATCCCTTTTCGCATTGGTAAGTCGGAAATATCCAGATGCAGGGGCTTTCCGCTCAATCGGTCTGCCATCTTGATGCCGAAAGGCGAAGGGGAACTTTTGTAGTTGGTTTCTCCGGTAAAGAAACAGAGCGCCTGTTCGATGAAGGTGTAGAAACTCTCTTCGGCGGGAAAATCGCCCGCGTTGCCCGGCATTGCCGCCCAATAGAGCGTTCCGGTATCCACGGTATTGTGGCGTGGACGGCATTCCATCAGGGCGAGCGCCGAACCGACGTCGTTTTTTATCTGTTTGAGTTCTTCCCGGTCGTCGCTCCACGCCAACACGTTGAAGTGGGCTTTGATGGAAGTCAAGCCTTGCGAGTGTGCTACGTTCAGATATTCTTCTATCCATTCGCGGTTAATTTGGTTGGAACGGGAATAGCGTGCCAGCGAGTGCATATTGCGGGCTTGCTTCTCGAAGTTTTTCAGGTTCTCGTCGCTTTCGCCGATAAAAA
>CAZCIU010000070.1:0-14373 GCA_964498765.1 uncultured Paludibacter sp.
AACCACTAAACTAATTAACCAATCAACCACTTAACCAATTAACAAATAAACATTTAACTAAAAATATGGAAGAAAAGAAATTTGGACTTTCCAAGATTAATTACATTTTAATAGCGGCATCACTAGCTGTGATTATTTTAGGCTTTTTTGTGATGGGCGGAAAACCATCGGGCGTAGAATTTAATCCGGATATTTTCAGTACTCGCAGAATTGTAGTTGGACCTATGATTTCGCTGCTGGGATTTGTGTTGATGATCGTTGCTATTCTTTACAAACCAAAAGCAAAAATTCAAGAATGAGTGTATTTGAAGCGATTATTATCGCGATTGTAGAGGGACTGACAGAGTTTTTGCCGGTTTCAAGTACCGGACACATGATTTTGGCTCAAGGATTTTTAGGTGTAAAAAGCGATGATTTTGTGAAAGCATTTACCGTAATCATTCAGTTTGGAGCGATTTTATCGGTTTTGGTGCTTTATTGGAAACGCTTTTTGCAATCCATGGATTTTTATTACAAGCTTTTTGTTGCATTTATTCCGGCTGCGATTTTCGGATTTTTGCTGAGTGATTACATCGATAGCATGTTGGAAAATGTGTGGGTAGTTGCTATCATGCTGGTTTTAGGAGGTGTGTTTATGCTGTTTGTGGATAAATGGTTTACACATCCCGAAGAAACCGAACCCAAAATGACGTACAAACATGCTTTGAAAATCGGTTTGGCACAGTGTATTGCCATGATCCCGGGTGTATCGCGCTCTATGGCAACGATAGTGGGAGGAATGTCGCAAGGATTTAGCCGTAAAACTGCTGCTGAGTTTTCATTCTTCTTGGCTGTTCCAACGATGGCCGCAGCTTCCGGTTATAAGGTGCTGAATCTTCTTTTGGAAGATAATACCCGGACAATGTTGGCTGATAATTTGAATATTCTGATAATTGGAAATGTGGTTGCATTTATCGTGGCGATGCTCGCAATCAAATTTTTCATTAATTTTCTCACAAAATACGGTTTCAAAGCATTTGGTTACTATCGCATTATAGCCGGATTAGCTATTATTTTACTTTTGATTTTTGGATTTAATTTAGAGGTTGCATAAGGTGGATTTTGTAAAAGGGGAAGTGCTGTATGTAATTAAACCGCTGAATTGGACGTCGTTTGACGTAGTCAATAAAATTCGCTGGAAGTTAACACGCACGCTGAAAATTAAGAAGTTGAAAGTAGGTCATGCCGGAACGTTAGATCCGCTGGCTACGGGAGTGATGATTATCTGTACCGGAAAAGCCACCAAGCGCATCGAGGAATTTCAATATCAAACCAAGGAATATATTGCCACGCTAAGGCTCGGAGCAACTACACCCTCGTTTGATTTGGAGAAAGAAATTGACGCAAACTATCCTACAGAGCATATCACGCCGGAATTGGTGGAGGAAGTAATTCCAAAATTCGTAGGAGAAATTTGGCAAGTGCCGCCGGTTTATTCTGCGGTGAAAGTGGATGGAAAAAGAGCCTACGATTATGCGCGCGAAGGACAGGAAATTGAACTAAAACCGAAGTTATTGGTTATAGATGAGATTGAAACTCTTGACTTTACACTGCCGTTTTTGAAAATTCGTGTGGTTTGCAGCAAAGGTACTTATATTCGTGCTTTGGCACGTGATATTGGTGAAGCGCTTGGTAGTGGAGCACATCTCACGGCTCTGGAACGCACACAGATTGGCAATGTGAGGCTTGAAGATTGTGCAGAAATGGATAGCTTACTTGAGCAGCTATCAGATTTAGGTAAAGAGTGAAAATGCTGATTTTCAGTTTCATTTTTAGCTGAAAATGAAATTGTAGCATATTTTTTGGTATAAATAAAAAGGTAAAAATATTCGTATGAGACAAAATTTTACACACATTTCAAAGGATTGAGGTGAGTGAAAATTTCGTGTCTATGCGATTTTGATATATAAATAAAAAACATTTATAATATGAAACTTTCTCAATTCAAATTTAAGTTACCGGAAGAATTAATTGCCCAGTATCCGGCTCAATATCGTGATGAATCCCGATTGATGGTTTTGAATAAAGCAACCGGTGAAATTGAACACAAACTTTTTAAGGACGTTATCGATTATTTCAATGAAAACGACTTGTTTGTTTTTAACGACACAAAAGTTTTTCCGGCAAGACTTTATGGGAATAAAGAAAAAACCGGAGCGCAAATTGAAGTTTTTCTTTTGAGAGAACTGAACAGAGAATCAAGGCTTTGGGATGTGTTGGTAGAGCCGGCACGTAAGATACGTATCGGCAATAAATTGTATTTTGGTGAGGACGATACGGTGGTGGCTGAGGTGATTGACAATACTACTTCACGCGGTCGTACGCTGCGTTTCTTGTTTGATGGTGATCACGAAAGCTTCAAAAAAGAGCTTTTCAGCTTGGGCGAAACGCCGCTTCCAAGAAATATCAATCGTCCGGTAGAGCCGGAAGATGAGGATAATTTCCAAACGATTTTTGCTAAAAACGAAGGTGCTGTTTCAGCTCCGGGTGCAGGTCGTCACTTTAGTCGTGAATTGCTAAAGCGTATGGAAATTAAAGGAATTGATTCAACTTTTCTGACTTCACACATGAGTTTGGGTAATTTCCGCGATATTGATGTGGAAGATCTCACCAAGCATAAAATGGATTCGGAGCAAATGGAAATTACACCACAAACTGCCAACGAAGTGAACCAAGTGAAAGACAAAGGTAATAATATATGTGCGGTTGGAGTGACTGTAATGCGTGCTTTGGAAACTGTGGTTGGGACTGAAGGAAAAATCAAACCTTTCAGCGGGTGGACGAATAAATTTATTTTTCCTCCTTACGATTTTACAGTTGCTAATACGCTAATTTCTAATTTCCACTTGCCATATTCTACTTTGCTGATGCTTACAGCAGCCTTTGGCGGATACGACGAAGTGATGAATGCTTACGATGTAGCAATTAAAGAAGGCTATAAATTTGGTGTTTATGGTGATGCAATGTTGCTGATCTAAGCTCAAAATAATATTAAAGAGAAAGCTCCGAAAAGATAATTTCGGAGCTTTTTCTTTATAAGAATTTCTCAATTTCTGTGACAATTTCCCGCCAGTCTAGCAGTTTTCCTGAGCCAATATCACCGCATGCTAATGCACCGGAGGCTGTTCCATAAACTTCATAACCATGTTTGATTAATTTGCTGATATTTTCCTGTACAATAGAATTTTCATACATAAAAGTATTCATTGCAGGGAAAATCAAAACTTTGCTTCTGGCTGCCATTACGGTTGTTGAGAGCATATCGTCAGCTATTCCGTTGGCTATTTTTCCTATAATATTGGCTGTAGCCGGAACGATGGCAAAAACATCAGCAGCTTTTGCCAAATCAATGTGTTTTGTGTCCCACTCGCGCACAGGATCAAACATATCTGTCACCACAGGATTGTGTGACATCGTTTTGAAAGTGAGCGGCGTTACAAATTCCTGCGCAGCTTTCGTCATTATGACTTCCACGTTATGCCCGTTTTTCTTCAACTGATTTACAACTTCTACTGCTTTGTAAACGGCTATGCCGCCGGAAACGCCGATGAGAACCGTCTTTTTGGATGGTTTTATTGTTTCTTCTGTGCTTGTTTCAGGAATAATTTCTTCTCTATTTAAATGACTGTAAATATCCATAATCAAAGATTTTAAAAATTAATAATCAAATCTTGGAACTTGCTTCTCCCACCATCTTTTCCACTATCACTTTTGCAATTTCTTTTTTGCCAATCGGACGACTAATTATTTCAGTACCTTTTATCAGCATTCCTTGATGATTTGTTTCGCTGATTTTGGAAACTTCATTTGCAAAAACCATATCGCAATCGTTCTTTTCTGCCAATTGTGATGCTACGCTTTTCAATTCATTCTCACTTACATCACGCAGCAATTTAAATCCTACCAAAAACGTATTTGGATTATTTTGTTTTATCAGTGGAATAACCTTTTTGGTTCTTTTCAATCCAATAACAATATCGTCGTCCGATGAAATTTTCTCGCCTTCAGAAAAGCTTGTTTGAGGTTTTTTAAGCAAATTTCGAACATCCTCATCGCAAAATCCTTCCGATTTTTGTAGTGCCTCAATTTCCTTCGAAAGTCTGTGTATGCTTACCGCATAACTAAAAGTGAAATCAGATATGGCCATGGAATGAATAAAATAATCCACAGCAATTTCCTTAGTCAGCTTATCTACCGCTTGATACACGCTTTCTGCATCCGTGACAGGTATAAAACTCACTTTATTAGCGTCATTTTCAGCCATAGATTTGATAATTGCATTTTCGGTATGTAGATAATGCACTTGAAAAGCATCATTCGCTTGTGTGCTGAAATGCTTCAGCACAGCTTCCAGGCAGTGCCAGCCAAGTGAACCGGTACTCACATTGGTGATTTTACGTATGCCGTCAATGTTTTCGGAAGTTCCTCCTGCAGATATGGCGATGTGTATCATATGGCTAATTTCTCACTTCGACAAGCTCAGTGAGCGATGGAAATTTGTGAAAATTGAAAATTAAAAGTGATTGATGCTTTACTTTCCTTACAATTGCGAAAAACTCATCATTTGCACTTCTTTAATTCACTTGTAGTGGATTTAGTTGTCTTCTATAATTTGTCCTGCAAATTCAGTGATTTTCTCTGAAATCCGGTTTTGATCATCCAACAAAAGTACCACTGGTTTGTGTGATTGTACTTCTTCGGGCGTCATTTGTGCGAAAGCCATGATGATAACTTTGTCGCCCGGTTGTACTAATCGGGCTGCGGCACCATTCAAACAAATAACACCGCTACCTCGCACACCTTCAATCACATAAGTTTCAAATCGTGCACCATTATTGTTGTTTACAATTTGCACTTTCTCATGGATGAAAATTCCGGCTTGATCCAATAAATCTCTGTCGATAGTGATGCTACCGGTGTAATTTAAGTTGGCCTCGGTCACTGTGCCTCGGTGCAACTTCGCTTTTAGCATAGTTAAATACATATATTTTTCTTGCTTTTTCTTAAAAATTAGTTGTTTTGACCTAAAATGATGTTGTCAATCAAGCGAGTTTTGCCAAATTTCACTGCAACTGCCGCAATAGCTTTGTCCGAGATATTCTCAATTTTTTCCAACGATGGATAATCATAAATACTCACATAATCGATTTCGGCAAGTGGCATTTCGTTGATTTTTTCTGTAATAATCGACACTATATTTGCCGTGTTTTTTTCACCAGACATAAAGGCTTTTTCTCCTTTTTTCAGTGCTTTATTCAGAATGACGGCTTGTTTTCGCTCTTCGGTAGAAAGATAGGTGTTTCGTGAACTCATAGCCAGACCATCGCCTTCACGAATAATCGGGCAAACAATCAGTTCCAAATTTATATGCAATTCATTCACCATTTTAATCAAAACAGCGGCTTGTTGCGCATCTTTTTGACCGAAATAGGCTTTGTCCGGCTGAACGATATTGAATAGCATATTTACAACCGTAGTTACACCTTTGAAGTGCGTAGGACGTGATGCACCGCAAAGAATTTGGGTGTGATTGCCTTCCACTTCCACGAAGGTAGAACTGCCATTTGGGTACATTTCGCTCACCGAAGGATAGAAAACTACGTCTGCGCCGGCGCTCATCGAAAGTTCGGTGTCACGCTCGATATTTCTCGGGTACGATTTGAAATCTTCGTTGGGTCCGAATTGCGTTGGATTTACAAAAACGCTTGTTACGACTACATCGTTATCTCTGTTGGCAGCACGAATTAAGGATAAATGTCCTTCGTGTAAAAATCCCATTGTAGGCACTAAACCGACAGTTTTTCCCTTTTTACGCTGTGCGTTCAGATAGCTTCGCAGTTCAGAAATTGTTGTTATAATCATTTTTTACTTGAAAATTTGAACTAAAATTACTTGTAAGTATACTTTTCCGTTGGGAAATTTCCACTTTGTACTTCGCTGATATAATCTTTTACCGCACCCGAAATAATCGTATTCAGGTCTGCATATTGTTTAACAAATTTCGGTACAAAATCGTTGAACATGCCCAGCATATCTTGCAGCACCAAAACTTGTCCGTCGCAGTATTTTCCGGCTCCAATTCCAATTGTTGGAATAAATAATTTCTCAGAAATTTCTTTGGCTAAGTTTTCCGGAATTCCTTCCAAAACGATGGCGAAAACTCCTGCATCTTGTAGTGCTAAAGCATCTTCCAAAATTCGTTTTGCGTTTTCTTCGTCGCGACCTTGAACTTTGAAACCTCCGAAAGCATTCACCGACTGCGGCGTCAATCCAAGGTGTCCCATAACAGGAATTTGTGCGTCAATCACAGCTTTCACCTGATTGAGTATGTTGCGTCCACCTTCTAATTTCACTGCTTCTGCTCCGCCTTCTTTCACGATTCGTCCTGCATTTCTGACAGTATCTTCCACAGAAACGTGGTACGAAAGAAATGGCATGTCGCTGACAATTAGTGCGTTTTTGTTGGCGCGAACAACCATTTTGGTGTGATAAATAATATCATCCACAGTCACCGGAAGCGTAGAATTATGACCTTGCATGGTCATTGCCAATGAGTCGCCTATCAAGATCGAATCAATTCCGGCGTTAGAAACTAGTTTTGCCATGGAATAATCATAAGCTGTCAGCATAGTGATTTTCCGGCCTTCATTTTTGAATTGTTGATACGTTTTTACCGTAACTTTTTTTTCCATTTTTATATTAAAATTGCTTTTTATTCAGTCAAGTCTTTCAGACGAAAATCGCCTGTCATATTCATCGTCTCCTTTGCCAGAATTTTGTATAAATCGGTTAGTTCAGGCAAATTGTTTTTTAGAATTTCAATGTGCTTTTGCACCGTTTCTCGGTCACCACGTTTGATTGGACCTGTCAAAGCATCTTTGTTTTCTTTTCCATCCAGGTTTTTTAGAACGCTTTCAATCAGAACTTTTGTTGCCGGATTTAGCGTTTCATTTGGTATTCCTACGAAATTGAAAATCTGATTGGATGCATGTACTAATGTCACCAAATAATTTGAAATCATGCATGCTCCGGCGTGATAAACCGCTTTTTGCTCTTTTTTAATTTCAGCGATTTTCAGATTTTTACTCTCGAAAATTTGCTTTATTTTCAATAAATCAACTTCCTCTCCTTCAAAAAAGAAAGTGGTTTCTTTTAGCATTTTTACAGCTTGATTTATTTCGCTAAAAGCCAGTAATGGATGAATAGAGCAAACTTTATGCCCTTGTTTTTTTAGTGAAATAAGCGAGTCGGAGGTTTTTAGACCGCTGGCGTGGATAAAGGTTTTTATCTCAGAAATGTTCAAACTGGCTATTTGATTTGCCACATTTTCTATTTCATCGTCATTGGTGGTAATCCAGATAAATTGACTGTCATTGACCAGTGTTTCAAGTTCTGTAAAAGATTTAGACGAAGTCAGAGAAGCTGATTTTTCTGCATTTTCAAATGTTCTGCTAAAATATCCAAGGATATTTATTCCATTTTCTTTGAAAAAAATCCCCAGTGAGGTTCCAACTTTTCCCGCTCCGATAAATGAGGTCATTTCGTCAATTATTTTGTATTTAAAAGCTTGAAACTTAGTGAAATGTGAGAATTTTCCAGAATTAATCAATCTCCATATCCAGATTTTTTCTCATTTTTTCCAGCAATGGATTTTCTGTTGCCATTTTCAGATATACTTCTTGTGGCGTCAGATGTTTTCTGATTTCAATCTCAGGTGTAAATTCTATGTTTAGTTTTAAAGCACTGTTATTTAGTTCTTTGCGTAAGAAAATCATTACATCCAATTGCTGTAATTCCTTTTCCTGAAATTTATTGTCAACCATTACTTCAATTACATTTTCTGGAAGAAGTTTCGGTCGGTGAGTTTTTAAGAATGCAGCTGTTCCCGGATCATCGGATTTTGTGGCAACGTAACTGTCCCATTTTTTTTGCAAATCGCTATCAGAAACTTCACTTATATTGTTTTCATCAGTTCCATCGCTTTCTTGAGGTTCAGAAACAGTTTCAAAATCTTCCGGTTTAAGCGAAGTGATAGAGATACTTACTGGCTTTGTGTATTTTCCGGAAGAATTGTCAACAGCACCGGTTTTTGCAGGAGTTTCCGTTTTAGGTACTTGAACTTCAGCCGGTTTTGTCTCAATAACTTCGGTTTTTTGAGTTTCAAGTGGAGCAGAAGGAGTTGCTACAGTTTGTGGTGCAACAGTTTGAACCGGAGTTTCAACTTTAGGTGTGCTTACCGGCGCAGCTGAGGGTGTCAGTTTTTGTAGCGGAGCTTTTTCATCCTCCGTTAGGACTTTTTTTTTATCGCCTATAAGCGAGCAAATCCTAATTAAAGCCAACTCTACAAGCAATCGTTTATTTTTGCTAAGTCGGTAATTTAGGTCGCACTCATTGCTGATTTTAAGGGCAGCAAAAACAAATTCAGCCGGACATGCGGCAGCTTGCTTTTGGTAGCGTTCTGCAATATCATTTCCAACTTCAAGCAGCTGAATGGTGATTGGATCTTTGCAAACCAACACATCACGCAGGTGAGAACTCAATCCGGTGATAAAATGATGCGCATCAAATCCTTTGTTTAATATTTCGTTGAAAATGAGCAGCGATTGGCTGATATTTCCTTCCAAAAATGCGTAAACAAGTCGGAAATAGTACTCATAATCCAGTACATTGAGATTTTCAATGGTGGATTGGTACGTAATATTTGTACCACTAAAACTCACCAACTGGTCGAAAATAGACAAGGCATCACGCATCCCACCATCACTTTTTTGTGCAATAATGGTCAGCGCACTTTCTTCGATAGTAATTCCTTCACTTTGCGCAACAAATTTCAGGTGATTAACCGTGTCTTTTGCTGAAATCCGGTTAAAATCGTAAATCTGACAGCGCGAAAGAATGGTTGGGATAATTTTATGCTTTTCGGTTGTAGCAAGAATAAAAATAGCGTGTGCAGGCGGTTCCTCCAGCGTTTTCAAAAATGCATTGAAAGCTTGTGGAGATAGCATGTGAACCTCATCAATGATGTAAACGCTGTATTTTCCGATTTGAGGCGGAATGCGAACTTGATCAGTCAGCGTGCGGATGTCTTCCACGCTGTTGTTTGATGCGGCATCCAGTTCATGAATGCTGTAGGAACGCTGCTCGTTGAACGAAACACAGGATTCACATTCGTTGCAGGCTTCGCCAGCAGCGGTTCGATTTGCACAGTTGATTGTTTTGGCAAAAATACGGGCGCAAGTAGTTTTTCCAACTCCTCTTGGACCACAAAAAAGATACGCATGCGCCAACTTTTCGCTTTTGATAGCGTTTTTGAGCGTGGTGGTCAGTGAGTCTTGTCCCACTACAGACTGAAATGTCTGAGGACGATATTTTAATGCCGAAACAACGAATGAAGCCATTGAAAGCAGTATTTTGTGAGTTAAAAATAAACTACAAAAATAGCTTATTTTATGCTAAAATCCAACTAATATTTTTAGTCTGTGAGTTTTACTTTAGCAAATGCATCATGCAGATAGTTCAGTATCAATTATTTATTTCAATAATAATTGGCTCTGACGAATTGTAGCTGCCAAGCAAACCGATGCCATCCTGAATGTTGGAATGTATCTGAACCGGCTCTACAAAAGGATTTCCGTTCGTATTTCTTGCTGCCGCAAATGATTTGGCGTAGAAATAATATTCCGGTGAAATTTGTTGCAAATAGAACTTATATTTTTCCTTTGAAAACTCATAAGATTGTAATCCATCATAGTAAAATGGACTATCTTCAAAATACGAGCTTTCCAAAACAATGTCACTTTGAATTTTTATTTCGTATTCTTTGCCATTGATTAGTTCATCTGAAAACGTGTCAAAACTATAATTGGAGTTAGAAATGTCAAAAACACCCTGAACGCCACTATTTTCCGATTGATTTCCAAAAATAATATCATCAAATTTGCTGAGATAAGTTGTGATTGGGTTTCCATTTGAGGTAGTTTCCAAAGCTACTAACAAACGATAGTAGTTTTTCTGATTTCCATTGTCTTTGAATTTTACTCTGAAATTCATTTTTCTAATTTTGTGATAGCTAATTGTATCCGTGCCGCCATTTGGATTATCATAAATTTGGTAGCCCGTTTCGATGGTGGAAGTTGTATCTACACTGATTAGAGGCACTCTTTCGGGAATTTTGGTGGTGCTGCTCGCAGGGTCAAATCCGGGAGCGCTAATTTCAAATTTGACTTCATCACCAATCCTGGGTTTAATAGGAGAATTGTAAAATCCATTTCCTTGATAAA
The DNA here is from genome assembly GCA_964498765.1 of uncultured Paludibacter sp. Lineage (GTDB taxonomy): Bacteria > Bacteroidota > Bacteroidia > Bacteroidales > Paludibacteraceae > UPXZ01. The sequence goes on from CAZCIU010000070.1 coordinate 10,320, forward strand.
GCAATTTTCCTTTTGCTTCGCCATTGATAATTAGCTTAAATTCAGCATTTTCAATCAAATAATGCTGAACGCTGTTTTCCAGAAAAAATCGGGATTTGCTTAAATGTGCCGAAATGGTAGAATCGGGAGTGATAAAACTACTTACAACTATCATAGGTTCAGTAACTTCACCTTTGAATTCAATTACTTTCTCGCAACTAACAAAAATAAGTGCCAAAATGAGAATATATAGCGTTTTTTTCATAATGAGCTGTTTTTCAGTTTAATTATCAAAATTTGAAACTATAGCTTACCGATGGAATAATCGGGAAAAGCGTCACTTGCTTCAATACACTTTTCGATTCGTAACTGCCCCAATTTACATCGTAGCTGCCTTGAGACGACTCGTAAACCATAAATGGATTGAACTGATTATACACGTTGTACACGCTTATATTCCAGGTTCGGGTTCCTCTTTTTTTCTTTTTATGAAAATTCACACCCAAATCCATGCGATGATAATTATTGAAGCGGTAATTATTTCTGGAGCTAATGTAGGTATTGTGCATCATGTAATTTCCGTACGTTCCTGCTTGTGGAGGCATTGGACCTAGATTTGTATGCAAACCCAATGTAGCCGTATTTCCGGTCGCAAAAACCCAGTTTCCGGAAATGTCAAATTTCTCAGAAAATTTATGCATCACAGTCAGACTTAAGTCATGTGTGCGGTCGTATTTTGCGGGAAAAACTTTCCCGTTATTCAAGGTTTGTCTCGGTCTGTCAAATAATCTTTCGGTTTTGGACCATGTATATCCGAGCCAGCCTGTGGTATTTCCAAAAGATCGCTGAGCCAAAAACTCAATTCCGTATGACCAGCCGCGTCCCATCACTACTTTTTCTTCCCATCCGGATGATTCGCCCATAAAAGATGCTCCGTCCTTGTATTCTATCAGATTATCCATGGTTTTGTAGTAGCCTTCGAGTGATAAATCTACGATGTCGTTCAGATTGTAGAATGCGCCCAAAGCAAATTGATGTGATTTCATTGGTTCAATCAGCTTGGTTGCCGGCACCCAAAGGTCAGTTGGCATGCTGATGCTGTTGTTGGAAAGCATGTGGATATATTGCGTCATTCTAGCATAGCCACCTTTTATGGAAAGTTTGTCCGAAAGCATCATCCGAAGTCCCAGACGCGGTTCCAGTGAGTAATAGTTTTTTTGCTGAACATGAAAAGTCGAGAAATGAATTCCGGCATTTACTTTCAGCCAGTCAGAAAGCGTGATATTATCCTCTAAATAGGACATAGTTTCATGTGAAAAAATATTACTTGAGCCAATAATTGTATCAAGTTTGAAATTTTGCCCTTCGTGATTATTTACAGCGTAAAAAGTTGAAACATCCGGTCGGAACGTGTGATTGGTGTAATTAGCACCAAACTTAATATCATGTGAAGTATTCGGCGTAAAATCAAAATCAACTTTGAAAGAAAAATCCTCAATTCCGGATTTGTAGCCAACTTTGTACTCTTCGCTGATGGTTTTATTTGGAGTGACGGTTTTGTTAACTTGATCTGACGTATATCCAACACCCATATTCGAGCGATAACGAGTGTAAGCAGCCGTTGCGTTCATAAAAAGCTTGTTGGTCAGTACGTGATTCCAGCGCAGTGCTGCAATTGCATTTCCCCAGTCCCAATCCAAATTCATCCATTGACTGCTGTCGTATTGACCGCTATTGGTGCTGGAAGTTCTGTATTTTGTGTAAATGACATCGTCGCCAAGATAAAGGCTCAGATAAAGCTTGTCACGGTCAGAAAATTTATGAGTAAGTTTGGCATTTAAGTCGTAGAAGTAATATCCGGCTGTGGTTTTGGACATATCGCCTTCATTTTCCCTTTTGGCATAATAACGGATTAGCGGCTGGCTCAAAATATCCATATATGTTCGTCTGGCAGAGATGTTGAAAGTTGTTTTTTCTTTCCAAATCGGTCCTTCCAGATTGATTTTCGATGAAATAAGCCCGATGCTTACGTTGCCGTGGTAGTTTTTGTCATCACCATCTTTCATTCGTACATCCACTACAGACGAAAGTCGCCCGCCAAATCGAGCCGGAAAGCTTCCTTTGTATAGCGTAACGTTTTTTACAGCATCGGTATTAAATGCCGAGAAAAATCCAAACATGTGGTTGACATTGTAAATAGGAATACCATCCAGCAGAATTAAATTCTGATCGGGACCTCCGCCACGCACATACAAACCTGCCGAACCTTCGGTTCCGGATTGCACGCCGGGAAGCAGCTGCAGTGCTTTTATCAAATCATTTTCACCAAAAAGTGTAGGGATATTTTTAATTTGTTCAATTGGAACTTCGATTGCGCTCATTTGTGAGCCGCTTACACCTAATTCATTTCTCCGACCAACAACGGTAACTTCTTTCAGCGATATACTCGCGTCAAGTTTAATGTTGATTACGGTGTCTTTTGTGAGTGTGAATTTCGCCGTTTCGGGAGTATAACCAACGTAGTGAAAGTTGATGTCCACTTCTCCTTCCGGTAGCGTAAGTGAATAATGTCCATAATTGTTACTGACAGTTCCTTTGGCTGAAATATTGTCAAAAACCGAAGCACTAATTAAAGTTTCTCCACTGGCCATGTCGGTGATAAATCCACTGATTGTATATCGCTGTGAAAATACAGAAGTGAAGTTCAGAAGCAGTAAAATCAGCAACAAACACAAGTGTTTACTAGAAAATTTCATAAAAAAAGGTTTTATTTCGGCTGCAAAGGTATAAAATTAAAGTTACTGTCTGATGAAGATTCTGCTAAAAAACCTATAAAGCATTTTTCTAAAATTACGATTGGATGGGCAATGAGCAGTTTATTAATGCATTATAGCTTGTGATAATTTGGATAGACTGTGAAAAAACAAACCCCAACAAATTTTCTGATATTTGTTGAGGTTCGTTGTGAGTAAATCAAGTTTTTATTTTTTTATAAATGTCTTAACAGCAATAGCTTGATTGTCTTTTTTGAGATTGAGCATATAAACTCCAGCATTCAGTTTGCTAATGTCAAGCGAGTTTAGTTGGTTTGCACTTGTTTCGTTGAATGCTGTGCTGATAACAGTTTTTCCATTAGCATCTACCACCGTAGCATTGATGTCGGATACATTTTTTGCGTAGCTAAAATTCAATACATTCTGTACCGGATTTGGAAAAATACTGAGCAATTTCGATTGTTCTTCCAATACCGTTTCAACACCTGTGCTTGTGTCCAGACTTACATCAATTTCATTAATCCTGCAATGCACTACTCCTGTGTAAGAGTTTTTTATCACAAGCTTGAAGTGTGAAATAGCCCAGGTTTGGGGTAATTTTATATAGTACTTTTCGCTGTCGGGTGCTGTAGTCGCAAGCATTAACTCAAAATTTTTACCATCTGTGCTTCCCCACAATTCTATGTCTTTTTGGTGGCGAGAAGTACCGCCGGAAAGTTGGAATAGAAAACCTGTAACTCGCTCGATTTTATTCATATTCACAGTAATATGGTGAGGAAAGCTGGCACTACCGCTCTGCCAGGCAGAGTGCCAAAAGGTGTTTACATTTCCATCTATGGTAGTGGCTGCACGTCCGTTGACAGCTCCTTCGCCGGTGGTTTCCTGTGAACTAAATCCGGCTATTTCCCAATTGTTTTTCAGGGCTAAGTTGTCGGTGATATTTTTGATTGAATCATTTTTACGTTTTTCTTTTGCCACGGCCAAATCTACACGACGAGTGAACTCATTTAGGTCTAAATTTTCAACAACGGATTTGTCTGTTTTGATAGGAATGGTATTTGCTGTTTTTTTTGTAAATCCATATCCTCCGGAAGCCATATAGAATTTATCTGCCTGGTCTGTAGCTTGCCCTTGCTCAAAATCAACGCGTTGTCCTGCTGCTCCGTCTGTATTTCCAAAATTTACTTGGTTGAAGTTTATCCATTTTGGGACAGAATTAGCCGAAGGAGCTTGGTGTGCAAATGCATTAAGGGTACTTCTAAAAACTAATAAATTTCAACATACTATTTTATATGTCGCTG
>CAZCIU010000071.1:0-14181 GCA_964498765.1 uncultured Paludibacter sp.
AACGACCCCGAGATTACAAATCACGTGCTCTGGCCAACTGAGCTAAAGAGGCAAGTGGGTAAGCTGCCCACATCGCACCGCTACAACCTTCTACCCTTGCTGCGGTCAAGCCCTGGGGGAGTTAAAAGGGAGCTGGTCGTGTAGGACTTACCCGGGCACAAAAGTAGTACATTTCAACGATATGACAAAATTTTATTGAAAATTTATTTTTAAATTAGCTTGAAAATGCCCTCTAATTCGGCAAAACTCTTTGATAATGACTATTTTTATTTAACTTTGAATTTTTATTTTATTCTGCAAAATGAACGAAGCTACACTACAATTTATCAATAATCATCTGAACGATGATGTTTATTTATTGTCCTTGCTATCTGCTAAATTTCCCGAAGTGGATATGCCTTTGGCTATTCGTCAGATTTTAGGAAAGCAAAAAGTTATTGATAAAATTCCAAGCTTTTATGCCTGTGAAAATATCCTTTATCCTGCTAAATTATCGCTCGAACAATCGTCTTCTGAAATTAGTGCTAAACACAAGTCTCAAGTATGCGAAGGGAAGATTTTAATAGACTTAACCGGCGGCTTCGGTGTAGATTGTTACTTCTTTTCTTTTCGTTTTGATAAATTAATCTATGTTGAGCGGCAAAAGGAACTTTGTGAGTTGGCTCAACATAATTTTAAGGCATTGGGCAGAAAAAATATTGAAGTTTACAATGATGAAGCCGAGCAATTTTTAGAAAAATGTGAGAAAGTGGATTGGATTTATCTGGATCCTGCCAGGAGAAGTGAAAGCGGAAAAAAAGTGGTACTTCTCTCCGATTGCGAACCCAACGTATCTGAACTGCATGATAAACTTTTATCCAAAGCAGAGAAAGTTATGATTAAGCTTTCACCGATGATTGATTTATCCAATCTCATGCGTGAACTTCCAAACGTAGTTGAAATTCAAATAATTGCGATTGAAAATGAGTGTAAAGAAGTTGTAGCAATACTGAAACAAGAGGCTACAAAATCAATAAAAATAAAAACTGCCAATTATCCAAAATTAGGAAAAGTAGAAGAATTTGAATTTACTTTGGAAGAAGAACAGAATTCAGTTGCAAATCACTCTAATCAACTTCAGAATTTTCTCTACGAACCAAATGCAGCCGTGATGAAAAGCGGTGCTTTCAAATTAATTTCCAGTCGTTTTAATATTGACAAATTACATATAAACAGTCATTTATACACTTCAAACGACTTTTTAGAGGATTTTCCCGGTAGAAAATTCAAAATTGAAAAGCAATATGATTTCAGTAAAGAAACAATCAAAACTTTTCAAAAAGAAATCAAAAAAGCCAATCTTGCCACGCGAAATTTTCCTTTATCGGTAAATGATTTGAGGAAAAAACTGAAACTTCAGGAAGGTGGTGAAAATTATATTTTTGCAACAACGCTGAATGATGGAAAAAAAGTTTTGCTAAATTGTAGCAAAATAAAAAGCTGAAAATCAATGATTTTCAGCTTTTTATTTTATTTCATTTTTATAAATCATTCTACCATTTCGCAGAAAAAACTCTCGGATTTACGGTAATTGACACAAACGCCCAATCTTGCCACACTTTATGATCTCCGCCTTTCACATAATCCATCGTTGGGGTTCCAAAAAACGTGGAATATCCGCAAAGTAATTTCACATCTTTCATAATGCTGTAATCCAGCTGAAAATCAATTTCTGAGCCTAAACCTCTTTTCAATTTTTCTCCCTCTAAATTATAAACTTCGCTAGCAGTAGAAAAATGATGGTAAGTCAGTCCAAGTCCTAATTTTGCGGTAGGTTTATAATTTACCGCCAAAAACTTATCCCAAATTCCTAAATTCATTCCGGATTTATATGGATTGTCAATGAAAAAATCCATTACACCATAAAGTCCGTGATTTCCTGCATAAAGCCAATTGAAGGCATTGTAAGTATCATTTGGATTAGGCGTTCTGTATTCCTCACCGCTCAAAAAGTCAGTTGCTGCCGTTAATCTAACTTGCTTGCTCACATCATAATCGCCTCGTAAAGTTAGCATATAAGCAAAAATTTTATCATCTGAATTTCTTCTTTTTCCCATTTGATAAAATGCATTTCCCTGCAATCGAAGTTCCGGCAAAGGCTTATAAACCAAGTATGTGCCCAAAGTTTGCATATTTGCCAATTTGCTTTCGCCTTCCAGCGGATTTCCTTCTTCCAATCCAACATTGATAAACAAGAATGAAGGCGTAAACACGCTGCTTATTTTATTTTGGTAATAAAGAACTTGCATCGTTTTATATGGCACACCAAAAGCTCGGTAATACGTTCCACCACTAATTCTATCCTCATCCTGATTATAAGCTAAAACTGCATCTAACTGATGTTCATCGGTTTGATAACCTATTTTTAAAGCATCGTGCGAACGTGAAGCCTGGTTCCAATCACAAACAGATAATAGCCTGCCATCATTGTAATGCAAAACTTGCCGACCAAATTTTATGAATAATCCATTCTCAGCTTTTACTTGTCCCCACGCTTCAAAAATAGTAGTGTTGCTGTTTTTTACGTTAGAAACCGGATGTTCGCCCCAAATGCTCACATTCTGCAAGCTGACCATTGCCGAAAGCCCACCACGCTCATAATCAAGTGATAAGCGCGAACGTTGATTGATTAATCCTGCTGATTTTTCATCTTCGAATAGCGGAACTTTATATCCATTTCTGTATTCTGCACGCGGTCGTATTTGAAGATTTACGTTTAACTGATTTAGTTTTCCTTCTTCCTGAGCACCAATAAACCAGCAAGAATTAACTAATAGGAATGATAGTAAAATTAATGATTTTAATTTCATAATGCTCTGCTTTAAAATTGATAATTTATTTACATTATTTTACAAAACTAATAAATTATTTTGAGAAAATCAATCCAAACTGTAAGTATGAACGCTCACTCCCTGAGCAGATGGTAAATAATTAATTCCGTACCAGCAAACTTGCAACAGCACAAACGAAATGACCAAAACATAAAGCGCGTTTCTATATTTTCTGGGTTTGTGGCTGCGATAATGTATATAAATCAGAAATCCGAGCCAAGTGGCAGCGGCCCAGGTTTCTTTCGGATCCCAACTCCAATAATGTCCCCAAGCTTCCTTTGCCCAAATTGCGCCAATAAGCATTCCCATAGTCAGAAATGCCGTTCCGACATAAACCATATTATCAATTAAATGCATCACACCATCGTTGAAATGTTTGTCATTTTTCCGAAAAATAAAATACAAACCAATAATTGTGGCTGCTCCAAGAACCGCGTACGAAAACATATAAATAATCACGTGAGGGGCAAACCAAGGGCTTTGTAAGGCCGGCATCAGGGTTTTATTGTGAATTTCGGGCTTGAAAATATTGACACAAATAAACACCAAAGCCAAAATGGTACTGAAAGAAAGTATCCAACGGTATTTCCAGCGCAAATAAGTCAAAAGTCCGGCTACAGGCAGGAAAAACGAATACCAAAGCCGTGTTTCGCCCATAGTTCTTAGCGGCGGTCGCTCCAGCGAAATCCACATTCCGGCAATGTATGTTGCAAACACCAAAATCCCGGCAACGGTAAAAATATATGCCAAGCTAACTTTGTTTCTGAATGCCATGTAGGCACCTATTGCCAGTAATATTACTGACGGAACAGCGAAATATATAAAAGTTTCCCAAGTCATTTTTCTGTAGATTTAATTTTTTAATTCTGAATTTGTCAAATTCTCTTCTTTCGGATTTTCTTCGGAAATATTTCCAGAAATTGGTTTTCCAAGAATAAATAAACCAATTGCACCCAAAATCATCATGATAATTCCGGTATAAACCAAACTCAACCACGGATCCTTAACTAATTCAAACACACTGATATTGCTGTATTTACCCATTCGTTCGTCGTAGCTGATTTGATAAATTTTCCAGCCATTCACTTTCAGCGGTTTATTCACTTCAATTACTGAATGAATATTTTTACCGTCTTTGGTATAAACATTTACGTCTGAAGCAAAGCGTTTCGGCTCACGATCGGGCATCACCAAACTCACTTTTTCGTCCAACATAAGCGCATGATACGGATATAAATAACTTCCGCTGCTCACCCACCCTTCTTTAATAATGCCGGATTTAATGTTTTTAGCTTTGACAAAAACGGCTGCAGCAGCTCCTTCCGAATGAAATTCCACAAATTGCACGCTGTCTTTTCCAATCATCGGTGCAGCATTTTCTAAAATTCGTGATGCGGTAAATTCCCAGTCCAATATTTGTCCGGAAAGATGCTCTTTATCAATTAAAATACTCGCAGGCTGTTTTTCTGGCAATGTTTTCCCTGTATTATTATCAATAATCATCAATTTCGGCGGATATTCATCTATCGTAAAGTCATTTAGCTCAATCGCCAAATCCATTTCCACCAATTTGCCATTTTCATCCTGCACACGCCATTCAGGTGCTTCTTTTCCTACTGTCATCTGGTAGCGATGCATATCGGCACTTCCCAATACTGCAGCCAAAAGCGTCAAAAATAATCCCAAGTGATTTAGCATAAAAGGAATATCTTTCCTCCAACGGAAATGTTTTAGTCTGCGTAAAGTTACCAATCCAAGCACAGTCATCAAATAAACAAAAACCAGTACGAATGACCAAGCCGAAAGCATATTTTTGAAACCAAGCATTCCCATCAATCCGCTTTTATCAATTGCAGCAGATTGGCGTGTAAGTCCCATTACTACTACCAAGACCAAAAATACGGTTATGGCGGTTACACTTGCTTCCATCCCGGAAAACCAGCGAATAATTCTATTTTTTTTAGATACAATAATAAGAATAATCACCAGCAAAAGGTAGATTATTCCCATAAAAGCATTGACAGGAAATTGCAAAAAACTGCTATTGAAGGCTCCTACGCTTAATTGCAATAAAATTCCCGTCAGTACCAGTCCGGTACCAATCGCGAATCCTTCTTTATAAGTCCAAGGGTGTTTCCACATATCGTTAAGAGTTTTGCGATGTAGAAATCGCCAATAAATTTTTATTTTTTTAATGATGATTGAGGATCATCGTATTTAAAAACTCTGCCAAAGTTACAAAACTTTGGCAGAAATTCTCTCTTGTTAGATTAGTCTTAGTATTTTATTTTGCTAAGAATTTTATTTTGCAGCAACGATTTTTCCTTCGTCTTTTGCTTTTTGAAGCCATTGTGGAACAATCTCCTGCATAAATTTATGTTTTGCACTTTCTTCTGCTTGCATATCTAAACCAATGTATTTCTGAGCTTTAGCTTTGGTAGAAATATCAGGCATTGGCACATCGCCGGTAAAGCCAAGTTTGCTAAGAACTTTTGTGTTTGCTAAGCGGGCTTGCAATGCTCTATCCAAACCGTGGCTCAACATACGCTGAACTTCCTGTGGAGCGTGGAAAGAAGCTCCGTGTGATGCTACACTGTAGTCCCAACGCCATTGTGCCTGACGAATTAAGTCTAAAACCGGTTTCATTTGTGCGTCAGTTGCACCTTTTTCCCAAGCAAATTTTGCTTCAATGTGTGCTTTTGCCAATTCTGCTTCTAAGCGATCACGAGTTTCAAATACTTTTGCCTGACGCTCGTAAACATTATTTCGCAAAGTTTCTTCACTTTCACGGTGGCATACCAAACAAGTACGGTCAATTTTTGCCAATGGACTTTGAATGTGGTGATCGCTAAATTTCACACCGCCTTCGCTTTTGTAAGGCATGTGACAATCGGCACAAGCCACACCACGCTGTCCGTGAATTCCCAGTTGAGATATTTCATAATCAGGGTGTTGAGCTTTCAAAATCGGAGCTTTACTAAGTGCGTGTACATAGTCGGTAAACTGCGCTTCATCGTAATATCTTTCAATATCTTCTACGGTCATACCTTTATCCCAAGGGAAAGTTAAGTATTTTCCGTCACCTTTAAAGTAGTATTCTACGTGGCATTGCGCACAAACCAGTGAACGCATTTCCTGATGTGTTGCTTTAGTAATATCTCTACCTTGACGTTCAAAAGCTTCACGTAATGCCGGACGGCTGATATGCAAATTCATATTTTCCGGTTCGTGGCAATCTGCACAACCAATTGGATTTACAATTTCAGCACCCAAAGCGCCCCATTGTTTACTATAAAAACTGTCCACACCCAAAATGCCCATCATACGCGGCACATCCGGACTTTTACAGCTCCAGCAAGTTGCCGGTTGAGGTCCTTCGTGCTCGTGCATCGGCGCTCCTGTACGCAAAGTGCGAGTAACATCCGTAATGGCATAATTATGTCCTCGTGGAGTGGTATAATCTTTTGAGAATGCATATCCAGCCCAAAGAATGACCATATTCGGACGCTCTGCAAGCACATCAGCTGCCTGGCTGCTATTATATCTACTCACAAAAGTTGTATCCAACGTTCCGAGCCAGGTTTGATATTCGCGTGGATAATTATCAGCAAAAAGCTCATTTCGGGCTTCAATGCCTTTGATTTCAGTTTTTTTATTGTTAAAAACACTTGCTATTTCGGCTCGTCGGTTCAAAACAGATGATGCGAACATTCCTAAACCAAAAACGATAAGCATTGCTGCGATAAACAGCAGCCAGCCTTGCCAGGATTTTAATTTCTTTTCCATAACGCTAATTTTTAATTAATTAGTTGTGTGGTATATTGATTTTTTACGATTATTTCTCTACTTTAGGTTCTTTAATTACTTTTTTCAGCCATGCAGGCACTTCTGAAGTCGGAAACGGAATAAGTGCATTTGGAGTGGATGAAAGACTGTTTTTTCCACCATGTGGCACGTCTCTATGGCAATCCCAACAAGCTTTTCCGTTGCTTTCCTGAATCATTTTGTAGGTTTGAGTCCCGGTTTTCACAAATTCTGTGTTCAGTTGTGTATGGCAACGAATACAGTTTTCCATAATCACGCTAGAACTGGCCGGAATTGCTTGCATTACTTGCGGTTCAAGTCCAAGTGTGAAAATCGTTGCATGTCGCATTCCATCTTTGGCGTGAAAATAATATTCACGTATAATATTGTCTTTTGGAACGTGGCAGTCATTACAAACTGCATTTCTGGAGTGAGAACTGTGTTGCCAGGTAGCGTAATATGGACCCATCACGTGGCAATTGACGCATGTGGCCGGGTCGTCAGACATATAACTCCACATCCGCGAAGCGTAAACAGTAAAAATTCCCATTCCACAAATTACACCTAATATTATAATGGCGAAAATCTTCCATCCACGTGTAGGCAATATCCTATTTATGAATTTTTTTATTCCCATAATTTCCAGTTATTATTATTTGTAAAATGAAATTAGCTGAAACCACTGCTAACACAAACAAAGATAGAAATTTTTCATTAATTCTGTCATCCTAAAAACCTGCTTTAAAACATATTTCATTAATTTAGATTTGTTCCAAATAGATTTCAAATAAGATACATCTATTGCACTGATTTTCAAAGCAATAAAAATTTAATTTGATATGATTAGAGAATAATGTTGTTCAAATATTAAAAAATATAAATTTTTGACATAAAAAATTAAATACTAAAATCATCAAATTTATCGGATTTGTTAAAAATTAAATCAAAAAAAAAATGCCGATAAGAATTCTTATCGGCATTTTTTATTCATTTTTCAGTAGAAATCTACTCACTAATCCGCTCTATTTCGCCTTTTTCAATGCGCTGCTCCACCATCGCATCCAGCACTGCTACGGCGGTAAGGTTGACTATGCTTCTGACAGAACTTTCCACATCCAAAATATGAATCGGCTTATTTAATCCCATTTGGATTGGGCCGATTACTTCGCCAAGTCCCATTTCAAGCATCATTTTTTGCACCATATTAGCTGAATTCAAATTAGGGAAAATCAGCGTGTTAACATCTTTTCCTTTTAATCTGGAGAATGGGAACTTCTTGTCTCTCAGCTCTTTATTAAGCGCAAAATTCACCTGCATCTCACCATCCATAACCATATTCGGATATTTTTCGTGAAGAACTTTTGCCACTTTTTGCATATTTCCGGCACTTCCATATTTTTCTGAACCAAAATTGGAGTAAGACAATAATGCCATTACAGGCTCGTGTGCAAAGAATTTTACTGATTCGTAAGTCAATTTTGCCACATCAATAATAGTATCTGCCGACGGATGTCTATTAAATAATGTATCTGCAAGGAAAAATGTACCTTTTTTCGTGTTCATGATGTGCATTGCACCGATTGTATTCAGTCCTTCACGCACGCCAATTACAGTTTTTGCAGCTTTCACGGCATCTTCGTATTTGGTAATCACTCCGGTAATCAGCGCGTCTGCATCTCCGGTTTCTACCATCATCATTCCGAAATAGTTACGCTCATACATCCATTCGTAGGCACTTTCAAACGTCACACCTTCCCTACTTCTTTTTTCGGATAAAAGTTTGGCGTAGCGAATTCTGCGGTTCTCTTCACGATCATGTCTGAGGTTAACTATCTCAATTCCAGTTAAATCAATGCCATTTTCAGCAGCTATGTTGCCGATTTTCTCCTCATTTCCCAATAAAACAGGGAAACAAATACCTTCGGACAAAGCTGTTTCTGCTGCACGAAGCATATTTATATGGTTTGATTCGGAGAAAACAACGCGTTTTGGATGCTGGCGAGCTGTGTCGTAAATTCTGCGCAACATCTTGTGATCCAAGCCCATAATTCGGTGCAACTGATGATCATAAGCTTCCCAGTCGGTAATGATTTTCTGTGCTACACCCGATTCAATCGCTGCTTTAGCTACTGCAGGTGCCACAATGGTCAACAAGCGTGGATCAAGTGGTTTTGGGATGATATAATCTCTGCCAAAACTCAATTTTTTTAATGCATAAGCCGAGTTTACCACTTCTGGAACAGGTTTTTTAGTCAATTCGGCGATAGCACGAACTGCAGCCACTTTCATTTCTTCGTTGATGCAAGTGGCTCTCACATCCAACGCTCCACGGAAAATATACGGAAAACCAATTACATTATTGATTTGGTTCGGATGATCCGATCGTCCGGTTGCAAAAATAATATCCGAACGTGATGCCATCGCATTTTCATAAGAAATTTCCGGATTTGGATTGGCTAAAGCGAATACAATCGGGTTTTCATTCATACTTTGAACCATTTCTGATGTCAATACATTGGCAACTGAAAGTCCAAGAAAAACATCCGCTCCATTCACCGCTTCTTGCAATGTATGAATGTCTCTTGTAGTTGCGAATGGCTTTTTTCTATCATTCAAATCAGTTCTCTTCGTATTTATAACTCCCTTACTATCAGCCATTACTATATTTTCAAGCTTTGCACCTAAAGCCATATATAATCTTGTACACGAATTAGCTGCGGCACCTGCTCCATTCACTACAATTTTCACATCTTCAATCTTTTTGCCCACGATTTCCAGCGAATTCAGCAATCCGGCAGCGGAAATAATTGCCGTACCGTGTTGGTCGTCATGCATTATCGGAATTGAAAGTTCTTCTTTCAATCGTTCTTCAATTTCAAAGCATTCCGGAGCCTTAATGTCCTCTAAATTTATTCCTCCAAAAGTTGGTGAAATGGCTTTAACCACTTCAATAAATTTCTTAGGATCTTTTTCATTTACCTCAATATCAAACACATCAATTCCGGCAAATATCTTGAATAACAGACCTTTACCTTCCATAACCGGTTTTCCGGCCGTTGCACCAATATCACCAAGTCCCAAAACGGCAGTTCCATTAGAAATGACTGCAACTAAATTTCCTTTGGACGTATAATCATAAGCTTTTGATTCGTCTTTCTCAATTTCCAGGCACGGCTCGGCCACTCCCGGCGAATAAGCTAAGGATAAATCGCGTTGAGAACTATAAGGTTTGGTAGGTACAACCTCAATTTTTCCCGGTTTACCTTGTGAATGGTAGAGCAAGGCATCTTCTTTGGTAAGTTTTGACATAATATAAATAATACAAATTACGAATTTTCACTGACAACAATAAAAACTCTATAATTTATTTTGTTATTAATTTTATTTTATTTTTAAAAAACAGTCGCAAAATTACACAATATATTTCAATTTGTAAATATAATTGCCCTAAAACTTACGTAGATTATTTTTCGAAATGGTGGTCGTCCCAGTATCTGCGAAATTGATTTCCCCATTTAAAACCGAGGCGTTTCATTTCTTCAACAACCGGATGCCCGGGATAGAGCGTTCCATTGACAGTAGTGTCTAAAACAGCTCCTTCCGGAATATTTGGTCGGTGTTTATAAGGTGATTTCCAGCGAATTGGATTAAATAAAGGGTTGATATCAATCGCCATACCGGTGGAGTGTTTTGACTTGCGTTTGGTATTCATCACATCGCGATAGCAAAATCCGGAAGAGTTGTTAGCTTCCATTGATTTTATGTCATCCCAATCAAATTTTACTATCGGAACTGCTTGATACACAGTAAATTCATGTTTGAGCATAAACTCAAAAATATGCTCAATATTTTTTTCTATTTTCTTGTTTACAAGGAATTGTCCTTTGTGAATTTTTTCGTCGGTGGAAAAATAGCGAACATCGAGCAAAACTAGCTGATCCAGAATATATTGCGGAGCTCCACTTCCTGCAATAGCTTCCTCAAAACTCATTTCACTGTCAACGATTTCGAGTTCCACTTTATTTTGAATAGGAATTGTATCAACAATTTCCTCTTTTGCTTCTTGATGATTGTTTTTATTTATGCAGGAAGTAGACAAAAAAACTATAAAACTGAATAAAAGAAAGGTATTTAATATCTTAGCAGGCATTTCAAATAATTAATGCATTATCTTGTAAATCAACTCTTTGAATAAATCAGCATCGTCGGTTCCGGTGTCGTTTATCCCTTTGCTTCGAGCATCTGTTTCGCGAATATATGAGATAATATTCATGGTTTTCCAAGCATTGAAAGTATTCGCAGCTTGCACGTAATCTTTCACGAAATATGGATTTACCTTTAATTCCGACGCAACTGCACCCTGGCTTTTATCCGGCATATAATGATAAAGCATCAAATTTGAAAAAAAATTAAAGAGCTGGCTAAGAACCATTTGAATAGGGTTAGCCTTTTTGTTTTCTCCAAAATAGTTGATTATCCGATTGGCTTTCAGCACATCACGTTTTATCAGTGCATCCTGCAATTCAAAGACATTAAAATCTTTGCTTATTCCGATATTCTTTTCAATCAGTTCGGGAGTAATTTGATTGGAATTTGCAGGATTGGTAATCAGCAGTTTATCCAGTTCATTAACGATTTTGGATAAGTCTGTTCCCAAAAATTCGGTCAGCATTACTTCTGCTTTATCGGTAATCCGAACCTGTTTATTTCCCAAATAATCTCTTATCCAACCTCCTACTTGATTGTCGTAGAGTTTTTTCGATTCGAATACGATTGCTTTTTTATTTAATTCCTGGAATATTTTTTTCCTTCCGTCAGGCTT
The DNA here is from genome assembly GCA_964498765.1 of uncultured Paludibacter sp. Taxonomy (GTDB): domain Bacteria; phylum Bacteroidota; class Bacteroidia; order Bacteroidales; family Paludibacteraceae; genus UPXZ01. Next base: position 11,497 of record CAZCIU010000071.1, read on the forward strand.
TCCATATTTATAGCAGAAACATAAAATCGTTGATTTAAGTGGATTTTCCAGGTAAAAAGAAAGACTGTCCCATTCTTTGATTTGCTGTGCTTCTTTCACCACAATCACCTGATATTCAGACATCATCGGATAGCGCTTAGCAGCATTTATCACCACATTTATATCCACATCTTTCCCGTAAAGCACCGAAAGGTTGAAGTCTTTTTCGCTCTCATCCAGAATTTTATCTTCAATAAAATCAGAAATCTGATCGATATAATACGGCTCCTCACCCATCAAAAAATAGATTGGACTATACGCTTTTCGACGTAAGTCTGACATAATTTGCTCGTAGGATGGTCCGCTTTGTTTTGCCATAATTTATTTTAGAAAATTCCAATTTTAATTAATACTTCGGATTTATTTTTGAATATCGAATTTCGTCGTAAATAATACCTTTTTTAGTGATTGATCTCTTGAAAATTGCTTCTTTTTCAAACCCACATTTCTCCAAAACCCGTTGTGAAGCTACATTATACTCAAATACGATTGAAAAAATCCGCACAATTCCCAATTTTTCAAAAGCATATTTCGTAATCAGATTGACCGCCTGACTTGTAATTCCTTTATTCCAATGCGGTTCACCAATAAAAAATCCAAGTTCTGCGCTATTTCTATACACATCGGTTCCAATTACCAAACCAATATTTCCCACATATTCTCCCTGAAACTCAATTGCAAAATTTGTTCTGGGCTCTTCATCCTTAACAATTTCATAAAATTCCCACGCATCTTTCAAAGTGTAAGGACTTGGAAAAGCAACCCGCAGATTTTTGCTGACATTCTTATTATCAGCATATTCCACAAGTTTTGGAAGGTCATTTTCCGTAAAATTTCTGATGAGAACATTACCATTATTTGAAACTAATTTCATTTTATATAATTATCAAAATAAATATATCTTCATCATCAGAAAATAACAAAAATCACGGTTCAGACACATTACTCAAATCTCAAATGTTTGATTGTACGGCTGTTATTCAGTAATGAGGATAATGATTTCACACCAATTCGCAAGTGTTCTTCCACGAAATTTGCAGTCACTTTTTTATCGCTTTCATCCGTTTTTATGCCTTCCGGTTTTAGTGGCATATCGGAAACCAGCAATAAGGCACCTGTTGGAATGCTGTTGTAAAAACCGGCTGAAAACAACGTGGCGGTTTCCATATCAATCGCCATTGCACGCGTTGTACGCAGGTATTCTTTGAATTTTTCATCGTGCTCCCAAACCCGGCGGTTGGTAGTATAAACTGTTCCGGTCCAGTAATCTTTTCCAAAGTCGCGGATATTTGAAGAAACTGACCGTTGTAGACTAAACGCCGGAAGCGCAGGAATTTCAGGCGGAAAATAATCGTTGGAGGTACCTTCACCACGAATAGCAGCACTTGGGAGGATGTAATCACCTATTTTGTTTTTATCGCGCAAACCTCCGCATTTTCCCAAAAACAGCACTGCATGAGGATGAATTGCCGAAAGTATATCCATGATAATCGCCGCATTCGGGCTTCCCATGCCGAAATTGATGATGGTAATTCCGTTTGCTGATGCATTGATCATATTTCCGTCACGGCCAAGCACAGGCACCTCAAACCACTCGGCAAACATTTCCACGTAGTTCGAGAAATTGGTCAATAAAATATAGTCTGTAAAGTCCTCTAATGCCCTTTTCGTGTAGCGAGGGAGCCAATTTTTAACGATTTCTTCTTTTGTCTTCATATCTCCAAAGCCTGAATTTTAGTTAATTTATTAATCTTTTTGAGAAATTCTTTTTTGAAATGTATCTTTGTATTTGATTTCAAATCGGAATTTGATTTACAAAAATACAAAAAAATGTTACAACTCAACCTGCCTGCCTCGCAATTTAGGATTAAACAGACCGAAAAGGGATATTTTATCTTTGATCGGTTTCGGAGAAGGTATGTGAAATTGACGCCAGAGGAATGGGTTCGCCAGCATTTTTTGGTCTATCTTATTGAAAATAAGGCATATCCCGAAGCGTTGATGGCTGTGGAGCAACAACTAAATCTCAATGGAATGAAAAAGCGGTGCGATGCAGTTTTCTATGATTTGCAAGCTAATCCTCAAATCATCATCGAGTTAAAAGCACCAAATATCCCAATTACGCAGGCAGTTTTTGATCAGGTTGCAGTCTACAATGCCAAGCTGAAAGTGGATTATTTTATGGTTAGCAACGGTTTAGAGCATTACTGTTGCCGTGTGAATACCGAAATTGCCAGCTACGAGTTTTTTGATGGGATTCCGGAGTACACTACTCTTTTTGCTCAATAGATCAGTTTTTCCAATTTGTGAAAATTCGTGCAATTCGTGTCATTTGTGTTCTATTTTCCTCAACTCTCTCAATGCATCACTTGCAATCCATCTTGCAGAAGGTGTGTCTTGCAACTTAATTCTTTCGGCAGTTTCGATAGCAATTTCTCGCAAGTTTGCATTTCTTTTCCCAATCTGACGAAGCGCCCAATTCACTGCTTTTTTCACAAAATTCCGATTATCCCAGGCTTGGTTTTCGATTATTTCGAAGAAAGGATAGAAAAAATCGTCTGGTAATTTCTTTTCATGCACCGCAAAATGGCACATCAGCACAAATGCTGTACGTTTTACAAATTCACTCTGATTATCAGCGTATTC
>CAZCIU010000072.1:0-7224 GCA_964498765.1 uncultured Paludibacter sp.
TGTGGCGCACGCTTTCCTGCCGCAAGCATCGCTTTTACTTCTTCTGCAATTTCGGCTTTGATTTGCTGCGAAATTAATTTTCCGTCAATGATGTTCATAGATATAAAGCTTCGCTGTTATAAGTCCTTCGGACGTTATTAAATGGTTATTTCTCAAATAAAAAATGCCAATTTGCTCATCGGCAGATTGGCACATTTATTTTATCTTCTCTTCTTCAATTTCTGCATTCCTTGCTTCAAAGTCGCCTGGCGCATCATTTTACTCATTTGGTCAAACTGTTTCAGCAATCGGTTTATTTCTACTATAGTTGTTCCGCTTCCTCGTGCTATGCGATTTTTTCGGCTTCCGTTTATCGAAGGTGGATTGGCGCGCTCGTAGGGTGTCATGGAGTGAATAATCGCTTCAATTCCTTTGAAAGCATCGTCGTCAATATCCACATCTTTCAGGGCTTTGCCCATGCCGGGTATCATAGACGCAAGGTCTTTGATGTTTCCCATTTTTTTGATTTGCTGAATTTGCGACATAAAATCGTCGAAATCGAACTGATTTTTAGCAATTTTCTTGCTGATGCGGCGGGCTTCTTCTTCGTCGTACTGCTCTTGTGCTTTTTCTACCAACGAAACAATATCACCCATCCCGAGAATACGGTCGGCCATGCGTTCCGGGTGAAACACGTCAAGTGCATCCATTTTTTCGCCTGTACCGACAAATTTTATCGGTTTATCCACTACGGTACGGATTGAAAGCGCCGCACCACCGCGAGTATCACCGTCGAGTTTGGTCAGCACTACCCCATCAAAATTCAGGCGTTCGTTAAATTCTTTGGCAGTATTCACGGCATCCTGTCCGGTCATCGCATCCACCACAAAAAGAATTTCCTGCGGCTGAATGGCTTGTTTGATAGCCGAAATTTCGTTCATCATAAGCTCATCAATAGCCAAACGTCCGGCTGTATCGACGATTACCACGTCATTTCCCATGTTGCGGGCGTGACGTATGGCCGCTTCGGCAATTTTTACCGGATTTTTGTTTTCTTCATCGGAATAAACCGGAATGCCTAGCTGTTCGCCAAGTACTTTCAACTGCTCGATAGCAGCCGGTCGATACACATCGCAAGCCACAAGAAGCGGATGTTTAGCACGTTTGGTTTTCAGCAGGTTTGCCAATTTTCCGGAGAAAGTAGTCTTACCCGAACCTTGCAAACCGGACATTAAAATAACGGCAGGCGAACCTTTCAAGTTAATATCCACACTGCTTCCACCCATCAACTGGCTCAACTCGTCGTGAACGATTTTCACCATCAACTGCTGTGGTTTCAGTGCCGTAAGTACGTTCTGACCAATGGCTTTTTCTTTTACGGTATCGGTAAATGTTTTGGCTACCTTGTAGTTTACGTCGGCATCCAAAAGCGCTTTACGAACGTCTTTCAGCGTTTCCGCTACGTTGATTTCCGTAATTCTGCCTTCACCTTTCAGTATCTTAAATGACCGTTCTAACCTGTCGCTTAAACTTTCAAACATATCTTTATACGAATTTAATACGAATTACGCGAATTCGAAGTATCGGCATAGCCAACTATGAGTGATGCGCGAAATTCATTTGGATTTGAATTGGATTTCAACCATTTTACTCAATTAACTATTTAACTTAATTAACCAAATAAAAGGAGTGCAAAGATAGTAAAAAGGTGAGAATTTGGCAATAGAAATATAAGATAGAAGTTGGATGCTAGAAGTGGGATGTCGCTTGATTAATAAAAATCTAATTATGCGAACATCAAACATCCAGCACCTAATACCAAACACCCAGCATTATACCGCCAATATCACCGCCACAATTATTACCACACTCAACGAAATAGTGATGATTGATCTTCGGCGGAGGCGGGTGCCTTTTTTATACATAAACAACGATGAAAATGCTAGGAAAAACAGCAATCCGCCATAAGCAGTTGACAACCAATGCATTTTGTTATTTCCATTGATTTTGTGCAAACTGACCATTTTATCTATAAAAGTTGGATATACTTTTCTGGAATATTCGGCTTTCCCGGTCTGTGAATTGTAAATTCCGTCTTTGAAATAGAGAATTCCATCCGCTTCTTTTTCAACTTTCAGATTACGGATTTTCAACTCACCTGCCAGATTTTCGGCAGTTATTCCCGTTGCCAGCGTATTTTCAAACTGCTTTTCATACTTCAAAAAATCGGTATTTCTATAAACCAAAAGCATTCCGCTCAACGCATAAACAATTGTAAATCCAATGGTTATAAATGCTACGTCGCGGTGCAATGCACGCATGATGTGGCTGAATGACTTTTTCTTCGAATGTGGATGTTCCATTGTAAAATTTTCTATTTTGATGATATTTTTGGTAAAAAGTTTAATGAAATAAACCTCAACTTTAATGAATATTGTCAATTATTGCACAAACTTTCACGCTTTAATTTAATTTATTAAAATCTATAATTTACGGTCAAAGCCATGTTTCTTGGATCGGTCGGATTTAGGTAACCACCCCGATAATAAGCCGTATAGCCCACCTGATCAAGGATATTATTTACAAATAATCTGAAATTGAAATTGCTGACTGCATATCCCATCTGAAAATTCAGCGTAGTGTACGCATCTGCTAAAAACGGTTTGGTGTTTGGCTGAATTTGATGTCCTGTGATTTCGCGTTGCGTGTATTCCGCCAGCGGGCGAGCACCCACGTAATACGCACCCATTCCAAAGGAAAGATTTTTAAGCGCACCCTTCGGAATGCTGAAATTCACCCATCCGTTGGCAGTGTGTTTGGCGGTATTCATCGGTGCAGAGCCGTTTACGTAGCTCGGGCTGTCCTGATATTGCGCATCCAAATAAGCGTAGCCAAGCACAACATCCAGGGTTGGTAAAAGTCGTCCGGTAAGCTCTGCCTCCAATCCTTTTCGGGTCAATTTTCCCACTTTCATATAGCGTCCTGTGCCTTGCAATGCGCTGTTCAACACTTCGTAGGTCAGGTTGTCATTCAGCAAATCGAAATATGTCAGATTAAAGCGAAGTCTGTCCTGAAACCATTCCGATTTTACGCCTATTTCAATTTGTTTTTCTTTGGCTTCACCAACGGGCGTTCCGTCTTCCTGCAGGTTTGCGGCATTTCTCAATGAAGTAGTGGTTGTAAAAGATGCAAAAATATTGATGTTTTTCACAGGCGAAACAATCAGCCCAACAATCGGATCAAAAGCACCGCCTTTTACAGCTGATGCCGTGGTACCGCTGATACCGTTGGACAAACTGTATCTTGCACCTAGAGAGGCTTTCAGATATTTGTTAAAAGAGATAACATCTTGTGCAGAAAATCCGTAGCTAAATGTTTTAGTCGTTTCAGGTTCATCAAAATCCAACTCAATTCCGGTAGAAAGTGCATTATTTATGGCTTGCAACACATCAATAGTATCCACTACAACGGCATTAGTCGAGAACGCATTTACGTCCGAACTTCTGAAATCGGCACCCACCTGAAATGTATGTTTAATTTTTCCGGTGTAGATGTCTTTTCCAATAAAATCGAGCTGAAACATCTGATTTCCATCATCGCGTTTGCTTCCACTGTAACGCCTTGAACGTCGATTATAGTCGCCATTTTTGGTTGAACTTTTCAACACACTGGCATGTCCGGCAAATTTCTGCGTATTTAATTGTGAGCCGGAATATACTGCACGAACGCTGTAACCATCACCAATTTTCTTGTTAAACCGGGCTGTATAAGTAACAATATCGGTAATATTTCTATCACTGTCAAATCCCATAAAACGGTCGTGTGGCATTTTGAAAATGGAATTAATACTGTCGGAAGCAAGATTTACAGTTCCCTGATCGGGCGTACGACTGTCGTGCAGGTAATCCATTTCCAGCACGATGTCGGTCATGTTGTCCGGTCGCCAAGCGAAAGATGGATTGATGTAAAAGCGGTCTTTGCCTACATGCACCCGATAATTTTGTCCGTTTTCCAAAGCACCGTTCAATCGAAATCCTACATTTTCCTTTTCGCCAAAAACCGTTTGCACATCGAATGTAGGACGTACATTCATCCAGCTTCCAACTCGCAATCCAACTTGTCCTGCATTTTTGAAATGCGGTGTTTTTGTGGCAATATTAATAGCACCGGCAGCCGAACCGATATCGCCACCCAAACCTTGCGAAATGGCAGCCGAGCCACGCAAAACCTGGATAGTTTCCACGCCCTGCATATCCGTCAAAAATCCCTGACCACGAAAATCGCTTTGCACACGTACGCCGTTTTTCAGTGTTGGCACACCACGAAAACCACGTGCTGTAAGGCTTTCAGTAGTTCCACCAAAGGTTCCGAAAGTACCCAATCCCGGTGCATTCCGAACCGCATCACCCAGTGAAAGCACGCCTTGCTCGGTAATCATTTTATGAGAAATTACTGAAATGCTTTGCACTTGCTCCGAAGCGCGAAGCGGAATTCTGGTCAGCATATCGAGCTTTTCTGCTGCTTTTCTGCGAACACCGAAGACTTCTATTTCGGAAAGAACTTTATCGTCTGGTGTTAATTTTATGGTCAATTCCGGAGAATTATCCGGCTCAATTTTCACTTTGGCAGAATAGGTTTCATAACCCAAATAGCTCACATTGATAGCAGCTACGCCATCAGAAAGTCCGGTTAACTTGAACTCTCCATCGAAATTGGTGACCGCACGCTTGTTTTCGTTGTTGCAGTAAATTTGTGCCCCGATAAGCGGTACGTTATTTTCGTCTAAAACTTTTCCGGAAATATTAAATTGATTGGCAAAAATGGAAAGTGAGAAAAATACTGTTAAAATTGAAAGGTAAATTTTCTTAGTCATTGGAGAATATTTTAATTTGAAAAATCTTTATTTTGACAATGCAAAATTAGATTTAGCCAAAAAATATCACAATCCTAAAAAATGAGGATATTGGAAGTTTTTTTCTCATTAAATAATGGGATTAAATTAGGAAAACATAATTTTTACTTATCAAAATGCATTATTTTCTTCTCAGAAATTTATTCACTTTTTTCCGTATTCTATTTAAACCAATTCGCTTTTTATCAGTCAAAATTTCCACTTGCACAAAACTTGCACTTTTTTCTGTCTTGATTTTTGTTTTGATTTCTGAAAAAACGATAAAACAATTCCACAAAATCAGTATCTTGCAGGTTTTTAAGTAATTTTGAGTTAAAATTAAGATTTCACCAACAATATGACCAAGCGAACGAAAATTATCCTATTTTCTGCCATCGGATTACTTATCCTTGGGATGGCTCTTTACCCAACAATCAAAAAAAGCATCAAAAAAGACGAAAAAATGCCGGTTTCTGCCCCGGGAGGCGGTGCAGGACAGCGGAATCCACTAGTTGTCAATGGGTTGGTGTTAAATTATGGAACGCTGAACGATGTTTTTCGTACAAAAGGTGTTTTACTTCCCGATGAAGAGGTGGATTTGAGTTTTGAAATGTCTGGAAAAATCACGAATATACAATTCAACGAAGGTACATTTGTAAAACAAGGACAGCTGCTTGCCAAAATCAATGACAAACCGCTTCAAGCCGAACTAAAAAAACTCGAGACACAGCTTCCTCTTGCCAATGAACGTGTTTTTCGTCAAAAAACTTTGCTTGAAAAAGACGCAGTCAGTCAGGAAACTTACGAAGTGGTGGTTACTGATTTGGAAAAGCTGAAAGCAGACATTGAATTAATAAAAACCCGTATTGCACAAACTGAACTTCGTGCACCATTTAGCGGGATTATCGGACTTCGTCAGGTCAGCGTGGGTGCTTACGCATCGCCGTCAACCATCGTTTCCAAACTAACTAAAATTTCTCCGTTGAAACTTGAATTTTCTGTCAATGAACGACAAATTGACGACATTAAACCGGGTACGCCCTTGAAATTCAGTATTGAAAATGATAAAGTTCAATACGAAGCCTCAGTTTATGCTATTGAAAGTCAGCTGGATGCACAAACTCTTTCACTGAAAGCCCGCGCTCGCTATGCCAATCCAGGTGGAAAACTGAAAGCCGGTCAGTCAGCAACAATTGAGATCCGTATGCGTCAAATTACGAATACCATTGTAGCGCCAAGTATTGCTACCGTTGCCGAAATGGGGCGAGACATTGCATTTATATATAAGGATGGAAAAGCCAAGCAAGTAGTACTGGCCAAAGGATTGAGAACCGAAAATTCTGTTCAGGTAATCAGCGGACTTTCTGTTGGCGATACATTATTGACTACCGGTGTGATGCAATTAAGAGATGGAATGACCGTAAAACTGGGGGAAGTGGTGACACAAGCTGCCCCCTAACCCTTCCGAAACAAGTTAGGGACAGGCTATGAAGGTGGAATTAGTTGAATATCAACTCATTCAATTTTGAAGATATTATTTTTACAAAAAATCAAAATTAATAAAATGTTTACTTAATGTACTTTTATTCCCCCTTTAGGGGGTTAGGAGGCTTGTATCATTATGAATTTATCCGAAGTTAGTATAAAAAGACCTGTGTTATCCACGGTTTTCATGTTGATAATCCTTCTGCTTGGTGCGATCGGCTACACCTATTTGGCGGTGCGCGAATATCCGAGCGTGGACAATCCAATCATCACTGTATCAGTCACCTACCCCGGCGCCAATGCCGATGTGATTGAAAAACAAATTACTGAACCGCTGGAGCAGAATATCAATGGAATTCCGGGGATTCGCTCGCTGATGAGTTCGAGCAGCCAGGGATTTTCACGCATTACGGTGGAGTTTGAGTTGAGCGTGGACATGGAAACCGCCGCCAACGACGTTCGCGATAAAGTTTCCCGTGCACAACGTTATCTTCCGCGTGATGTGGACCCGCCGACCGTTTCCAAAGCCGATGCAGACGCCGATCCAATCATGCAGATTACCGTTCAAAGTCCAAGCCGTTCGCTTCTGGAACTTTCTGAAATTGCGGAATTGACCGTAAAAGAGCGTCTGCAAACCATTCAGGACGTGAGTGCAGTGGAAATTTGGGGCGAAAACCGCTACTCCATGCGGCTTTGGCTCGATCCAAGCAAAATGGCGGCCTACAACATTACGCCTTTGGATGTGAAAAACGCACTCGACCGTGAAAACATCGAACTTCCGGCAGGAAGCATTGAAGGCGATCAGATTGAGCGCTCCATTCGAACGATGGGTCTGATGATTACGCCGGAGGAATTCAACAATCTGATTT
>CAZCIU010000072.1:7324-13764 GCA_964498765.1 uncultured Paludibacter sp.
TCCATTCGAACGATGGGTCTGATGATTACGCCGGAGGAATTCAACAATCTGATTTTGATTGAAGACGATAAACGGATTGTACGGTTCAGAGACATTGGATATGCTGAATTGGATACTGAAAACCGGAAAAATATTCTCCGTTTAAATGGCGTTCCTATGGTCAGCACAGTAGTGATTCCTCAGCCCGGTGCCAATCAAATAAAAATTGCCGACGAGGCCCGCCTGCGCGTAGAACAAATGCAAAAAGACCTTCCTGAAGATGTGACCGTTGATGTTGCTTTTGATAATACCCGTTTTATTCGGGCATCCATCACCGAAGTGCAATCCACAGTATATGTGGCATTTGCACTGGTAGTAATCATTATTTTCCTATTCCTGCGGAATTGGCGTGTAACATTGATTCCTGCACTTGCCATCCCGGTCTCACTTATCGGAACGTTCTTCGTGATGTATTTGGCCGGATTTTCCATCAACGTACTTTCCATGCTGGCCGTGGTACTGGCCGTGGGATTGGTGGTGGATGATGCCATTGTGGTAGTGGAAAATATTTACCAGAAAATAGAGCATGGCATGGCGCCAAAAAAGGCGGCTATAGAAGGTTCCAAAGAAATTTTCTTTGCGGTTGTATCAACAACTATCACGCTTGTTGCCGTATTCTTTCCCATCGTATTTTTGGAAGGAATGACCGGACGGCTTTTCCGTGAATTCAGCATTGTAATTTCCGGATCAGTGATTATTTCGTCCTTTGTTGCACTGACTTTCACACCGATGCTTTCATCCAAATTATTGAAAAAGAAAGAAAAACACAATTGGTTACAGGCTAAAACAGAACCATTTTTTGAGAAACTAAACAGCGGTTATGAAAAAATATTGCGGGGATTTTTAGCTAAAAAATGGCTGATTTTCCCAATTGTAGCTGTTACTTTTATCGTAATTGGAATTCTCTGGAAAACTATTCCTGCCGAAATGGCACCTATGGAAGACCGTTCGCAAATCATGGTTCGTACGTCGGCTCCCGAAGGTGCTACCTACGAATTTATCCGCGATTATACAGATAAAATTTCAAATATCGCTGACAGCGTAGCGTCAGAACGCGTTTCGAATATCAGCATAGTGCGAAGCGGATGGGCGATGGTGCGACTAATTTTGCCTGATATCGACAAACGAGAACGTACCCAAATGGAGATTGCTGATGAATTGACCAAAGCTGTACGGCCGGAAACAGAAGCGCGTGCATTTGTTCAGCAGTCTTCCACTTTCGGCGGAAGACGTGGAGGAATGCCTATCCAGTACGTACTTCAAGCGCCAAACATTCAGAAACTGGAAGAATTTATTCCTCTGTTTATGGACGAAGTGAACAAAAGTCCATTTTTCCAAATGTCTGACGTGAACCTGAAATTTACCAAACCGGAAACCCGGATTTTGATTGACCGCGACAAAGCGGCTCTTCTTGGCGTGAATACGCGTGAAATTGGGCAAACACTGCAATATGCTCTGAGCGGTCAGCGGATGGGTTATTTTTACATGAACGGTAAGCAGTATCAGATTTTGGCAGAAATTAATCGTCAGCAACGAAATACACCTCTTGATTTGAAGTCCATTTACATCAAAAATTCTTCTGGTCAAATGATCCAGATGGACAACTTAGTTCAACTGGAAGAAACTGTGGCTCCTCCGCAACTTTATCGTTACAACCGTTTTAATTCAGCGACTGTTTCGGCCGGATTAGCTCCTGGATATTCGCTTGGGCAAGGTATAGACGAAATGGACCGCATTGCCAAAGCTACGCTGGATGAGACTTTCCGTACGGCTCTGGAAGGTGAAAGCCGGAATTTCCGGGAGAGTTCATCGAGCTTACTCTTTGCATTTATGCTTGCCATTTTACTGATTTTTCTAATCCTTGCGGCGCAGTTTGAAAGTTTCAAAGACCCATTTATCATCATGCTCACCGTACCACTGGCCATCGGCGGAGCGCTCTTATTTATGTGGATTTCAGGTGTTACCATGAATATTTACAGCCAGATTGGGCTGATTATGTTGATTGGTTTGGTGGCGAAAAACGGAATTTTGATTGTGGAATTTGCTAACCAGCGTCAAAACACGGGTATGGATAAGATTGATGCCATTCAAGGCGCTTCTATTCAGCGTTTGCGCCCCATCTTGATGACGAGCGTTTCTACGATTTTAGGTTTGCTTCCACTCGTTTTTGCATCGGGTGAAGGCGCCAACGGACGAATTGCGATGGGTGTTGCCGTGGTGGGTGGTATGCTGATTTCAACTATGCTGACGCTATTTATCGTCCCGGCGATGTATATGTATATTTCCACGAAGAGAAGAGTAAACCCCTCTCCAACTCTCCCCCAAGGGGAGAGAGATGCCCACTACAAAACTGAGGAGGAATAGGAAAAAAAATCAAACTCTAAAGGGAACTTTCCGTATTAAAGATGATTTTAATGTGATTTTCAAATGATTATGATTAAATCTATAAAAAAAATAAAAAAGATAATCAACCGTACGCCTCGAAATCTACCCTTCAGGCTTCGACGTGAGCTCAGCCGAAAGGGTTTAGGAGGCTTGGTTTTATTTCTCCTTCTCCCATTCTCCGTTTTTTCTCAGCAAAAAATGGATTTGGAAGAATGTCTGCGCATCGGATTGGAGCAAAACTTCGATATTCGCTTGCGAAAAAATGCGCAACAAATTTCGGATAATAACGCCACAACCGGCAATGCAGGTATGCTTCCTACGGTGGATTTGAACAGCAGTTTCAATACGACGGCTGTAAGCGGTAGCGACCAGTTTCTGGCTAATGGAAGTGAAAAAATCAGCACACGAGGTTCACATACCGAGACGCTGAATGCAGGTGTAAATCTGAACTGGATGCTTTTTGAAGGTTTCAGAGCTCAAACGAGCTACAAAAAATTGCAAGAATTGCAAAAAATGGGCGAACTGAATACTCAAATGGCAGTAGAGAATTTTATTGCCGACCTTTCTGCCGAATATTATAATTTCGTGCAGCAAACTATCCGAATGAAAAACCTCCGTGCGGCCGTTAGACTATCTGCTGAGCGGTTGCGGATTGTGGAAGCACGCTACCAAATCGGAAATATGTCGCGACTGGATTTGCAACAGGCACGCGTGGACTTTAACACGGACAGTTCCCGTTTGATGAACCAGTACGAAGCACTGAATTCATCCCGCATCCGCCTGAATGAACTGATGGGAAATACAGATGTAGATAGGCGATTTTTAGCATCGGATACGGCTATAAATGTGGCAAGTTTTCCTGATAAAAGTGAATTCCAGGATCGGATTTATACCGATAATATTCTGATGAAACTTTCCGAGAAAGATAAAGTTATCAGTGAACTGGATTTGAAAACGGCTCAAAGTCAAAACCTACCCTATCTTCGACTGAATGCAGGTTACGGTTTAACTCACTTCAACTATAATCGTGGGAATTTCGACAAGCAAAACACGTGGGGACCGAATGTGGGACTGACGCTGGGTTTCCGGATTTTTGATGGTTTTAATAAATCTCGTGAGCAGAAAAATGCCCAAATTCAGATTGAAAACCGCCAGCTTGAAAATGAGCAGTTGAAGCTTTCGCTCAACAGCCAGTTTACCAATATTTGGTTAGCTTACCGGAATAATTTAGAGGTACTTGCCCTTGAAAAAGTTAGTTTGGAAAATGCACGCCTCAATCATGAAATTGCGATGGATCGTTACAAACTTGGTGACCTTTCCGGCATCCAACTGCGTGAAGCTCAGAACAACCTGCTTCAAGCCGAAGAACGCTTAATTACTGCCGAATACAGCGCTAAATTGTACGAAATTTCGCTGATGCAGATTAGTGGAAGGATTGGGGAATACTTGAAATAGTTATGAGTTATGAGTTATGAGTTAAAAGTAAAAAATGAGCATCTTTTTTAAGATGCTCATTTTGTATATTAGTATTATTCTTTAAGTCTGCTTTAGTGGGAGAGATTTAGATGGGACGGTAATTACTTTATCAATCCCAATCCCTCTTGCGCTGATTTGTCATTAGGTGAAATAATCAGCACCGTATTAAACAAAATTTTGGCCTCGTTTTTCTTTCCCAAAAAATATTTTGTCCATCCATTCATCAAGTTTGAATAATAGTCAAATGGGTACAAACTTACTACCAAATCGAAGTATTTTTCAGCCAAAATAAAATTTTTCCGGTAGTAATAATTATTGCCAAGAGCGTAATTAATTTTGGAATTCATTGGGTCGATGGCAAGTATTTTTTTGTAAGTAATTTCCAATTGATCTGTTTTTTTCAAAGTTTCCAATGGATAGCAAAGCCCTATGAGTGCTTCAACCGCTTTCGGACGTAAACTTACAGCTTGCTGATAATATTTTATGCTTGCCTCATTATTTTTCGCTAGATAATACAGCCAGCCCAATCTCAAAGCTTTGTGATATGCATAGCCATTCAAGCTCGCGAGTTCGTTGATGGCGCCGGAATAATCGCCCGATGCTTCCAATGCATAACTGTTTGAAAAGACTTTTGATGGATTAACTTGTGCCGAAACAGACACTCCAAATAACAAAAACACAATGATAATAGTTGATTTTTTCATTAAAAGTTCCATTGTAAAATTATATTTGCTAAATGATTATTATAGAGATATTTTGAAACTTGCATATATGAATTTGACAACACCCATCCTTCCTTTTGCATCCAATTATAGCTTCCGGTTACACTAAAGTTTTTGAAATAATAAGACAAACTGGCACCCGCAATTGCTTTTACCGGGTCATAAGTATCATAAACTACAAATGAGCGTTCTGTAATGTAATTCAGGTGATTTCCGTAGCTTACCTTAGCTTCGAGCCAAAGATTTTTGACCAGTTTTACTCCAATATTTTGAGAAAAAACAGTTTGTATGGTCTTCACTTCATCATTATTCACAATAATTGCACCAGAGCTAATACCGTAAAAATTCAGATTTCCAAACGGATAATAAGTCAATTGCAATTTTGATTGAAATTGATTTGAATACGCAAAATCTGAATATGCAAAAGCAATTTCGGGTATCAGATACGTAAATCTTTTGCTGATGAATAACAACGCAGAAAGGTTGAAATCATTATTTGTTGTTGATGAAATTGTTCTTCTTTTTCCTCTTCCAAAACCGGCATTTCCATTTCCGTAAAGTTGCGTTTTTGTGTTCTTTTCAATCGCATAAAAACCGCCTGCAACACCAAACGTAACATTATTTTTCAAGTAAAAATCCAATCCAAGATTGAACTGATGCTGAGACAATAAATCACTATTTTGCAGGTTATTTTGCACATATCGTTCAAATTTTGTGTTGAATAAGCTGTATCCGGCATTCAATTTCACGTGTTCAGAAAGATTAAATCCAAGCGTAATTCCACCCAAATACATATCCTGATACTGATTGATACTATCGAGATTAACGATACTATTTCTGATATTTTCTTTGTTGTCACTCAATGTATAGCCACCAGAAAGCCCGAAATGATTGATGATTGTCGGCGAAAAACCGATAGCTTCTTGTGTCTCAGAAGTAAGTTTTTTGGCATATATATCGGCATTTACCTTTTGCCCGCTCAACAAATAAGCCGAATACAAACTTTCCTTCAAAAACAGGTCATCCGGCACATCATAAAGCGCTTTCTCATAAAACTTAACTGCTTTTGCATAGTTTTTTTGTTCGTAGTACGCAATTGCAGTTCGATAATTACGATATGGAAATTCAATCTTTTTACTTTCAGCTTCTTTCGTAGTCAAAATCAGGGCTTTGTAGTCTTTTAGGAGATACTGTGCGTAAGTCAGACTATCGTAATAATACTCCGGAAAACTGTTGTTTTTTAATTCAATTATAGGCAATTTGGTCGGCTGAATACTGTCCATGTTATTTTCAACTGTATCAATATCTTCTATGATTAAACTATCAGAAACAGGGACATAGGCATTGCTATCCGGTTTTTGTACCAGAACCGTATTCTGTGCTTTCAAAATATACGCACAACTTGCAAACACAAATAATATGACTAATATCCGATACATAAAGTTTGCTCTTCTGAATTAATTTCGATCTTTGAGTTGGAAAGTGCCACTTTGTATTCTGTCGAGGACCATCTTTTTCCGAAAGATTTAGTTTCAATTTGGTTTGAAAATTCCGCATTTTCAGGATAAAATGGATTATCCACCATACTCAACTTCGAAGCATAATTAACTTGATAAACCAAAACAAGCGGAGCTATAAAATCCTGCAACCACTTGATAATAAGCGGTAATTCTTTCAGCAAAGGTATTTTATCACGGATTTCGATGTTTCGTTCGCCTACAAGTAAAAGTTTAAAGCAAGTCCGATAAAACATGTACAAAGCTGAGTTTTTTCGCCCTTCAAAATCGGTAAAATAAAACATCGTATCATCATTGACAA
>CAZCIU010000073.1:0-13659 GCA_964498765.1 uncultured Paludibacter sp.
TTAAAGTATCAATTCTACATTCTACCAAAAAATCTGCTACTTTTTAATATTCAAAAGCTTTTGATTATTTTTGTTATCTCACTTTGCAAAACTTAGATTATGAAAAATTTGGTTATTCTTCGGCACGGAAAAGCCGAACTGCACCGTTTTGGACTTGAAGATTTTGATCGCGCATTGGCTGAAAGAGGCAAACGAAATGCTACACAGATGGGCGAATTTATTTCTGAACTTTGGGGAACACCCGATTTAATCCTTGCATCATCAGCAAAACGCACCGTGGAAACTGCACGCTTAGCGGCTAAAGGCATGAATTATCCGATGGAGGAAATTCAAACCAACCGACAACTTTACCTGACTTCCGCATATCGGATTTTGGAAATTTTAACTGTATTAGATGATGAAATTACCAGTTGTGTGCTTGTGGGACATAATCCCGGACTGACAGAGCTTGTCAATCTGCTTGGTGTAAGATTGGATAATTTACCGACCGGTTCATCGGTTTGTTTCAGCTTTAAGACAAGAAGTTGGACGGATATTTCTTCCAAAAACGCCGAATTCGAATGGATTAAACTGGCGAGAGAACTATAAAAAATCCTAAAATCTACGCATTATATACCGCTGAATTCATTCTTGGATTGGCTTTTGTTGTCAAATGCTTATCTTTGCATAAGCAAAATAACACCTTCATTTTATGAATTTCAGCCAAAAATTTAAGTATTGTCCCGTTTGCGGTTCCGATTCATTTGTTCCTCACAAAATTAAGTCCATGCATTGCGAAAAATGCGGCTTTATATATTATGTAAATCCGTCTGCAGCTACGGCTGCATTTATACGCAATGAAGACGGCGATTTGCTCGTATGCCGCCGTTCGCATGAACCTGCCAAAGGCACGCTGGATCTTCCGGGCGGATTTATTGATTACAATGAAACGGCCGAAGGAGGTGTTGCACGTGAGGTTCACGAAGAAATCGGTCTGAATATCGACCATTTTCGTTACGTTTTTTCACTTCCAAACGATTATATCTATTCCGATTTGGACATTCCGACGATGGATTTGTTTTTCGAAGGGAAAGTGAAAAACGGTATCCAAATTCAAGCAGCCGACGATGTGGCTGAAAGTTTTTTTATTCCCGTAAGAGAACTAAATCCCGAACTTTTTGGTTTAAAATCAATACGTCAAGCAATTAAAATGTTTATCTCGGCTCACGAAAATGAACGAAAAGAAAATTTCTTGGCTTAAAACTAATTTTCTGAAAATTAAGTATTCAAAAATATTATGCTAAAAAAATTAATTCTTGCAGCAATTCTTGCATTTTCTATGCAATTGACTTTTGCTCAGCATTCGCTGGTGTACACGCATCCCGACAAACTTTTTCACGAGGGAAAAGAACTTTTTAACCAGCGAAAATGGGCTGCATCGTATCGCAATTTTGAGGAATTTCTGAAAAATGCCGAGCCAACCAAAGCCGGAATGATTCAGGAAGCCGAGTACTATCGGGCGTGCAATGCCTACGAATTACGTCAGGAAAATGCCAAAAATCTTCTGATTGAGTATGTTGTGGATCATCCGTACACGCCTTATTGGGATCGTACGCAAATGATGCTCGGAATGCTTGAATATGATGAAAAACAATTTGATGAAGCGCTGGTTCACTTCAGATTAGTAGATGAAACTCATCTGATTGACAAGGAAAAAGTGGATTATCTTTTTGCGCGCGGATATGCCAATATCGAAACGAATAATATCCCGAAAGCTCTGGATATTTTCAAGACTTTGAAAAGTATGAATTCAGCACATCAGGCTGCTGCGATTTATTACACGGGCTACAGCGAATACCGATTGGGAAATTATGATGCTGCACTTAGCGATTTGCTTGTGGCTGAGAAACATCCTGAATTTGAAGATATTGCGCCCTATTATGTTGCACAAATTTATTATTCAAAAAAGAATTTTGCCGAGATGGAAAAGCGTGCAAATATGCTTTTGAGTAAATATCCCGACAATATTAATAATGCCGAAATTTACCGAATGGTGGGTGAAAAAGCGTATTCCGATGGAAATTATCCGAAAGCGATTGAAAACTTGAAGAAATACGAAAGCATTTTTCCGCAAGTGTTAAGAAATGATATTTATTATCTGGGTGTGAGTTATTTGAAAACCGGAAAACCGGAAGAAGCCATTAAATATTTATCGCAAGTAACTGTAGCTCAAGACGAAATGAGCGAAAGTGCTTATCTTCAATTGGGAAATGCTTATTTGGCACTTGGAAATAAAGAAAATGCGCGCCTGGCATTTGAAGCGGCCACGCAAACCAATTACAACACGCAGGTTCGTGAGGAAGCACTTTACAATTACGCACTTACAACGTACGAAACCAATACGGCTTTTGGGGAATCGGTTAAAGCATTTGAGCAATTTATTCAGGAGTTTCCAAATTCGGCAAACATCGATAAAGCCTACGATTATTTGTCAACCGTATATTTGACTTCCAAAAACTTTTCGGCTGCTTATCAGTCCATTTCTAAAATCAAAAATTTAAGTCCAAAACTTCGCGACACCAAACAATATCTTGAATATCAACTTGGAACAGAAGCATTTACTGCAGGAAATTATAGCACAGCAATTGAGGAATTTACCAAAGCCGTGCAAACTGCACCGAATGGAAAATACTTGGCAGACAGTTATTATTGGCGAGGTGAAAGTTATTATCGCACAAAAGATTTTGCACGTTCGGCAAGTGATTTCAACGCGTTTTTGAATAATCAAAATGCCAAATCCAATCCGAATTATACGCAAGCATTTTATTCATTGGGTTACGCGCTTTTTGGTCAGAAGAAATATAACGAATCGCTGACTTGGTTCCAAAGATATGTAAATGAAGAAAAAAATACTGCTTCTTCAACTTACGCCGATGCGCTTAACAGAATTGGTGATGCGTATTTCAGCAACAGAAACTTTGCGAAAGCAGATGAGTTCTACGGAAAAGCCATGCAAACCAGCTACAACGGTGATTACGCGCTATTCCAATCTGCTTATATGAGCGGAATTAACAAAAACTACCAGCAGAAAATCAGCAAATTAGAGCAACTTTTGAGTAGTTATCCTAATTCGGAATTTGGAGATGATGCACTTTATGAAATGGGCCGCTCGTATGTGATGCTGGAGAATAATGCAAAGACGATTGAGACTTACAAACGCCTGATTACCAGCTATCCAAATAGCAATTTGGCACCAAAAGCCGAACTTGAAACCGGTATGGTTTACTTCAATCAAAATGATTACAACAACGCCGTTCCTTCGTTCAAAAAAGTAATTGCAGAATATCCTGCCAGCGAAGAAGCCGAAACTGCATTGGAGAGTTTGGAAAGCATCTACGTGAATACAAACAATGTGGATGAATACCTAAATTATGCTAAATCTTTGGGTAAAAATGTGGAGAGCGGCACCATGGCAAGAGCCGATTCAATCATGTTTGTAGCCGCTGAAAAGCAATATATCAACGGAAATTCGGCCGAAGCCATCAGCAGTTTAAGTAATTATTTGAGTAAATATTGTCCGGGTGGAAAATTCTGTACTTTAGCACAATATTACCTAGCAGACAGTTATTACACTTCCGATGACAAAACGAAAGCGTTGGAAGAATATGTGAAAATTCTGAATACGCGCGGAAATCCGTACGTGGAAGAAGCTGCGATGCGAGCTGCTGAAATTTCTTTTGACAATAAAGATTACAGCGCGTCAATGAACTATTTCAAACGCCTGGAATTGGTTGCACAATCCACAGAGAATAAAAATATTGCAAGACTTGGCGTACTTCGCACAAGCTATTTCTTAAATAATTCTTCGGAAACGGTTAAGATTGCCGGAGAAATTATTAACGATCCGAAATCATCGGCTGCGATGCGAACCGAAGCTTTGCTTAATCGTGCAAAAGCCTATATTCAGCAAAACAAACTGAATGACGCTGTGAAAGATTTAACTGCAATTAATATCGACACCCGAACTGCTATCGGTGCAGAGGCGAAATTTTTGCTTGCAGACACCTATTTCAAGTTAAACCGACTGACTGATGCAGAGAAAGAAGTACTTGATTTTGCGAAAAAAGGAACTTCGCATCAGTATTATTTGGCTCGCGGATTTATCGTACTTTCTGACGTTTACATCCAAAAAGGCGATGATTTCCAAGCAAAACAATACTTGCTAAGCTTGCAGAAAAACTACACGGCGAAAGACGATGTTCAGGAAATGATTGTGGAAAGATTGGATGATATTGCTGACAGATCACGGGTGATTTGATTGGAGAACAGAACACAGAATACAGAACACAGAGTGTAGAGTGTAGAGTGTTAGAGCATAAAATAAAAAGAGATAAAAAATAAGAGATTGTAGTTAAACAAACTTTTGACAAAATGAGAAATAAAATAAAATCACTGATAATTCTTTTCGCGTTGACGAATTTGACTGCTGTAGGATCAGCTCAAAACAACGATAGCACCGTGCATAGAAGTGTGGATGTAAGTCGTGAATTTCAGCCAGTAATCAATGACGCCGGAAAGATAATTTCTAGTCCGAAAATCATAGAACCAAGCGTGGATAAATCTTCACCGATTTATTCCAACATCACTACCCCACTCAAAATTGAGCATAATATTCATTTGCTCAAAGCTGAGGAATTGCTGAACATTCCGCCATTGGCTAAAAAAGGATTTTTACGCCTAGGTTTGGGTTATCCGCTGAATACTTTGGGCGACTTTATGTATCCGATTTGGAGCAATGAAAATAACAGGCTGGATGTTTCACTTAATCATTTAGGAGCTTGGGTGGATAAAAAACACTCGAAAACTTCCGGCTCGCTGAAGTACAATCACTTGTTCAAAACTTTTGATTTGTACACCGGAGTAAGTGGTCGTCATGATTATTTCAATTATTACGGAAGAAGTTTTGCTGGTGAAACGCCCGTGATTATGTCTGACGTTTCCGCTAAATATGGACAAAATGCTATTTATAGTTCGCCTCAGTTTGATATGATTTCGCTGTATGATATTTCCGGAATGCCGTTGAATGATACACATTGGAGATTTCATGCCAATGTGGGTGCCAGATCACTTCCGCTTGCTGCAAATCTGATTTTTGATGCCAGTTTGAATTACGATCGTTTCAAAGCCGTTGGAACTAATCTGATAGAAAACCAAATTCTGATGGACGCTTTGTTTAATGTTCCGTTTGATAGAAATCGTATCGGGATTGATTTTGAAGCCTATAATTTCACTTACAACAAAGAATTAAGCAAAGATTTTAGCTCGAAAGACAGCTATACTGTATTGAAAATAAATCCTTTCTGGAAAATGGAAGGTGATGAATGGTTTTTGAAATTGGGAGTAAAAACAGGCATTTCAATTGGTCAGGGACAGACATTTACACCTTCACCGGATGTGGCTGCTCAATGGAATGTACTGCCGGATTATTTGGCTATTTATGGTGGCGTAACCGGTGATTTGACGGTAAATTCACTTAGCCGAATTTACAATGAAAACCGATATGTATCGTCAAACATTAGATTACACGACACCTACACGCCTATTGATGCTTATGCCGGAATAAAACTCAGCCCGGCTTACAATCTAATGTTTGATGTCTTCGGTCAATTCAAAATGATTGACAATCAATATTTTTATGTAAACAAACACTACACAGCAATTTCCCTTCCTGCAGTAGATGATTTAAACTTAACTAATTTCTACCACAATCGTTTTGATGTGGTGTACTCAAAAGCCAATCGTGCTTCTGTAGGGATGAGAACTACATGGGATTATAAAAACAGAATTAATCTGTACTTGAAAGGCGCATATCATCACTGGGACGTGAAAACTGAAGAGCAAGCCTGGCACCTTCCTAAATGGGACGCTGACTTTGGAGTGAGCGCAAAAATCACCAATGACATTAGCGCTTCCACGCAATTTATTTTCCAGGATGGACGCTATGCTAAGCTTTCAAATCCGGCAGGAACCAAATTAAATCCGGTGTTGGATTGGAACCTGGGAGCGTCATACGCGTATCGTGATTGGCTCTCTGTATTTGCCAAACTGAATAATATCCTGAATAAAAAATACGATATGTACAATGGATATGATGTCCAAGGCATTAACGTGATGGTCGGTGCTGCGTTTTCGTTTTAAGTAAAAAATTATTCTATCAACTATCGAAACCCTGTTCGTTTTTAATGAGCAGGGTTTTATATTAACCTTTCTCTCTTAAATGAAAATATATTTTAGCATAATTATTAAAAAATAAAAAAACTTTTTTTTATTAAGTATTATAAATACCAATAGATTAAAAATGGTTCAAATTTTGTTGAATCTCAATTATTGAAAATAATTATTTCACTAAGTCATCATTAATAATTAAAGAACCAAATTTTAAAAAAATGAAAAAGTGGATTAAAAAAAGCCTACCAATTCTTGTTTTAACAACAATAATTTTTGTAGGTTTAAGTTGTACAAACAGCAATAATGGAAATGCACAACTTAAATTTAGCTTGACGGACGCTCCGTCAATGGAATTCTCTTCAGTAAACATTGATATCCAAGGCATTCAAGTTGGTGTTGGAGATGCTAACAAAGTAAATTGGGTATCGCTAGACTTACTTCATCCGGGAATTTATAATTTACTGGATTACAGAAATGGGAAAACTGTTTTACTTGCAGACGAAGAATTTCCTGCTGGTACTATTTCTCAAGTTCGTTTGATTTTAGGTCCTGAAAACACTGTGATTAAAGATGGTATTGAATACCCTCTCACTACTCCTTCGGCACAGCAAAGCGGCTTTAAGATTAATTTACACCAAGTATTAGAAGCTGATATGATGTACAGCTTCATCATTGACTTTGATGCTGCTAGATCAATTGTAGAAACAGGGAACGGAAAATTTATTTTAAAACCGGTTACGCGCGCTTTTGCTGAAACTTTTGGAGCGACAATACGTGGAAATGTTCAGCCTGAAGATGCAAAAGCTTATGTGGTAATCATTCAAACTCCTGACACATTGATTTCGATTCCAGAAGCAGATGGCAAATTCTTATTTCCAGGTATAAGAGGTGGAGTTTGGAAGGTGAATATCGTTGCTAATGACGAGCTAAATGAATATAAAGATCAAACTTTTGATACAGCACCAATTGTCGAAGGTAAAATTACTGATCTTGGAACTATCAAATTAGTAAAGTAAAAATTAAATAAAAAATCCCGATGCGCCAATTCGCATCGGGATTTTTCTATTTTGACTTTAAATCGATTTTCAAATCAATCGAATTCATTTTATAAACCGTGAGTTTTCTAATCAAATCAAGAGGAAGCTCATCTTTGTTTTGAAACTGAATTGAACCCTTTCCTACTTTATATGCCGACAATACATCTTTGAAAATTGTGTTTACTTCCGGCGTAGCGTAAAAGCCGATGTGATTTTTGAATGCTGCGAAATAAACCAAAATTTTCTTTTTGTATTTGAAAGCTGGCATTTGATAGCTAATAACTTCTACTGCTTCGGGTGAAACCTCATGAACTAAATTTCGAATTGTATTTAATCTCGCTTGAATTTCAGGAGGAAATTGGGCGATATATTCATCAATGGTGCTGAATGTGTCCATTATTTTGATATGGATGAAGTTTTATTTTCTGTTATCCAACTGACCAAAAACTCGTTTCAAAATCGCATTGACACGCGCTGCAGGATTTTCACGAATTTTCTTTTCTTCCTCACCAACTTTTAAGAATAAGGCATCCAATGCTTTTTCTGTCACGTATTGCTCCAGATTGACATTGATCGGTTTCATGCCGCCAACCATCCCCACGGGACTTGAAGCAACTTTATTATAAGCTGAAGTCAAGGCATTCCAGGATTGAGTAGTAGAAAGATCGGCAACCAGCGGTTTGCTCAGCGAATTTCTTACTTTGGGTGCAAAAGCAGCAACTAAATCAGCCGAGGTTTTTTGTTTCAAATAATTTGTGGCAGCATTATTTCCTCCGAAAAGTATGCCTGTAGCATCCTGAATGGTCATGGACATAATTGCGTTTTTGAAAATGGATGTAGCTTCTTTTACAGCATCTTCAGCAGTTCTGTTCAATGACAGAATAGCTCTGTTCACCAATTCTTGTCCTCCCGGAATTAATTTAATATTGTCAACAATGGGTCTTGCTTCCGCTGGAAGAAGAATTTTCACCAACGCATCGTTCATAAATCCATCGTCAACTCCCAGGATATTCACAGCATTCACAATTCCAACATCCAGCGAACTTTTTAGTCCGGTAGCATTTTCTGCTTCGGAAACCGGAAGTGCCGAACCACCGTAAGTATTAGCAATTTGCATCAACTCCGCACAGGAAGTGAATCCAATTACAATTAACGAAATCAAAATTAACTTTCTCATAAATAGCATTTTTAATATGTTTCTAATTCATTTTATTCTAAAATACAGAAATTACAAAAATCATTCCCAAAAATAACATTCCGTTGTAGTAGCAAAAAAACTCTGAAAATGACTTGTATTCACAAATATAGCGATTAAGAACTGAAAAAAACGATTGAAAATGAAAAGTTTTGATTAAAATTTGTAATTTTGCTATGAAAGATGACAACTGACGAAAAATATATGGCTCACTGCCTGCACTTAGCGAGGCTTGGTGTAAGTTTCACCGCTCCTAATCCGATGGTAGGAGCCGTTGTGGTGCATAATGACCGCATCATTGGTGAGGGATTTCACCGCAGATACGGCAAAGCGCATGCAGAACCGATGGCCATTTCATCTGTCAAAGAAATAGAATTATTGCCAGAAGCTACTTTATATGTAAGTTTGGAGCCGTGTTCGCATTTTGGGAAAACGCCGCCATGTGCTAATCTAATAGTCAGTAAAAAAATCAAACGGGTTGTTATTGCTTGCTTAGATCCAAATCCGAAAGTGGCCGGAAAAGGAGTGCATATTTTACGAGAAGCAGGAATTGATGTAGAAGTTGGTGTTTTGGAACAAGAAGCCAGACAATTGAATCGACGGTTTTATTGTTTCCAGGAAAAGAAAAGGCCTTTTGTTTTACTAAAATGGGCGCAGACAAAAGACGGATTTATTGATAAAACAAGAAAGGATGCAAGCGAAAAAGCGTTGAGTATTTCCAATTCACTCACTCGACAACTCACTCACAAAATGAGGATTGAGAATATGGCTATTATGGTGAGTACCAACACAGTATTATTGGACAATCCTTCGCTAACGGCTCGTTTTTGGTCGGGCAAATCGCCTATCCGCATTGCAATTGATAATGAGGGAAAAATTCCTGAAGACTATCATCTCATGGATCAAAAAGTAAAAACAATTATTTTCACTTCCAAAGCTTTGCCTTCTAAAGAAAACTTAGAATTCATTCCAATTAATGATACGTACAAACTTGAGCTAATTCTTCAAAAATTGTTCGAACGAAATATCCAATCTATTTTAGTTGAAGGAGGCTCAAAATTGCATACAAGCTTTATTAATGCCGGACTTTGGGATGAAGCAAATGTAGAAATCTCAACTGCTGAAATATACGATGGTGTTCCAGCTCCGGAATTAAAAAATGCTGAGCCGGAGTTTGAAAAAAATATCGAAGGGCATCGATGGATACATTATTTTAATGTTAATACGTTGAATAGTTAATACGATGATTCTTTACTAAATTTATAAAAATAAATGCCAGAAATCCTAAACATAGTAATTACTGTTTTTTACATTTACATTATCATTTCGACCATTTCGGTGATATTGCTGGAAAACAGAAATCCCGAAAAATCATTGTCGTGGGTGATGGTGTTGGTGTTTTTGCCATTTTTAGGACTTTTGTTGTATTTACTTATTGGGCAGGATTACCGTAAGCGAAAAATGATTTCGCGAAAAAGTATTCAACGAATTGCGATGCGACCTTGTGCTGCAATCGATATTAACGAGCTGGATACAAGCAACATCGACATCGATTTCGTTAAGCTGATTTACATGCTGAAAAAAAACAGCGAAGCCGATCCATACGTCCATAATAAAATTGATGTTTTTGCTGAAGGTGAGAATATTTTTGAATCGATATTTGAAGCTATCCGAAACGCAAAAAATCATATCCACATCGAGTTTTTTATTTTCGAAGATGACAACATCTCCAACAAACTAAGAGAACTTCTTATCCAAAAGAGTAAAGAAGGCGTACGTGTGCGGATGATTTACGACTACCTTGGAAGTTATAAATTATCCAAAAACTACTTACGATCCTTGCGTGCAGCCGGAGTTTATGCTAAGCCATTTTTGCCTTTCAGACTTCGTTTAAGACGCAGTAAAATCAACTATCGAAATCATCGAAAATTAATTGTAGTTGATGGAACAATCGGATTTACCGGAGGAATTAATATCGCCGACAGATACATTATTGGTAGCGAATTAGGAAAATGGCGTGATACGGTTGTACGCATTGAAGGTTCCGGAGTACATGGAATTCAGAAATTATTTTTGATTGATTGGTATTTCGTCGAACGAAAAGTAATTACCGATGAGAAATACTTTCCAAAACCACCGGTTTTTGATAATAATATTATCCAGGTTGTGCCATCGGGTCCGGACACTGATTGGGCATCGATTATGCAAGGTATTTGCTCGGCCATTATGACGGCAAATAACTATGTGTATATTCACACGCCCTATTTTATGCCGAATGAGTTGGTAAACGGCTGCATCCAAATGGCTGCTTTGAGCGGCACTGAGATAAGATTAATGATACCGGAAAAATCAGATGCACTACTTTCGGATATGAGTACGTCCAGCTATCTGAGCGGAATGATGGAAGCCGGAGTTCGTGTTTTCAAATACAAAACCGGCATGCTTCACAGCAAAGCAATAGTGATTGATGATTTCGTTTCCATTGTGGGTTCTACCAATATGGACGACCGCAGTTTCAAGCATAATTTTGAGGTGAATGCATTTATTTACGATGAAAAAACGGCTCTCCAACTCAAAGAGCTTTTCGAAGATGATATGGAACAATGCGAAGAACTGAATCTGGATAACTGGAACAACAGACAACGACGACAAAAACTAAAAGAATCGTTTGCAAGATTATTTAGTCCCTTGATGTAAGAAAATCTCAAATCAAATAAAAAAAGTTTACTGAAATTAATCAGTAAACTTTTTTGTTTTCGTGAGAAAGTGGTTTGATTATCTAACAAATTTACTTGCTACTCCATTCACTCTCAAGATGTAAGCACCTGATTGCAAATCGCGACTGTAGCTATTTACAGTTTTAGTTTTATCAAGCATTACACCGTTGATGTTGTAAAGTTCAATTGTGGCTTCACCTTCGAAATTAACTTGAATTCCTGTTGCAGTACGAAGAATTTGAACTTCTACCGATGTAGTTTCAAGTCCGGTTGTTATTTGAGTAACGAAAAGTGCAATTTCGTCTGCCATTACTGGATAAATTGACCACCGATTACTTCTATCAGTACCATCAGCATTTGCTTCCCAGTTTGGAATTGTAGTATCGGTTGTATAATATTTATATTCCATGTTGGAATAAATAAGATCTGTTGTGCCATTTCCAATCGTAGCAGTAAAACTTCCAGGGTCAGCAGGAGTGAATTTAATTTGCTCAGCCCAATTATCCCAAGAGCCTTTTACATACAAAACAGTTGGAATTACACTGCCTTCAGCCATTTTTGCATTCAGAGTTACTTTTGGTTGCGCTACCCAATAATTAACAACATCCGTTGCATTGTAAGAACGATTATCACCGGAAGTAGGTTTCACTTGGGCATCCGGATACCAAGCTTCAGAACCTAAGTCTTTAGCTTCCTGATAATCCCAATTTTCAGTATGATTTAAATATTTATATTGTACATCATCGGTACATGGGAAAATTCCTGAAAACACATTTGCAGTAGCAGTTTTATTTAGTTTGAATGGATTAGTAATATCCCATTCTTTTCCTGTAAACGAACCTGCAATATAAACATTTTCAGTACCTTGAGGTACAGTTACGCTAAATGCTTTAGCAACAGAATTGAGATTACTTACTTCGTAAGCACCTTTATAAACAAGCGAAGAATTTCTAGCTGCGCCCAAAATATCAACTGAAACTTCAGCCAAACCTGGTGCTGCTAAATTATAATCACCAATTGACGTTCCTGCGAGAGACAAATCACCGCCTGCTGCATCAGTAAAATTAACATCAACATAATTTGAGTTCAAATCAAATCCAGTTGCTGTCTGATATTCAGCTAAAGTTGAATAACTATCAACAATCTTAGCATTGGTATTTCCTGCTTTCAAATAAAATGTATTATAATCAGAAACACTCGAAGGTTTTGAAATCAGTACAGTTTTAGAATCATCATTCGATACAAAAATATTATTCAAAACTTTTGCTTTAGTACCATCATACATTTGCAAAGCATTGTAATATCCGGGAGTTTCGCTTGCAGTTAATGCAGGAAGATAGAATGAATTATTATAAATATTGGCAATTCCACCTACAAAAATATAACATTGATTTACATTTGCAGCAGCAACAGACAATCTATCCATACCTGCAAAGGTATTATTGAAAATATTATACGTATTACCACCTGCTAATGACAATGCTCTCGTTCCAAATGAACCAGTTGCTGCGTTTTCTTTTGTAGTAACCAGAATAATTCTGTTATCAACAATATCAAAAATTCCTGTAGAGCCAGTGCCAAACCAAAGTCCATAATTAACAGTACCTGGAGCACCATTTTGAGTTAGATAAAGTTCATTTCCGCTAAATTTTCCACTGTCAATGTGATAAAACCAACCGCAACGACCTTGTGCTTTGATAATATTATCTTTCACTACAAGTCCTTTCGTTTTTTGGTCTGTCAATGTTCCAGAATTAGTTGTATTAATTCCTTGACCCGAAAGCGATATTAATGAATAAATCTCATTATTTTCAATTAGAACTCCTTTTGGACCAACTTCTATTCCAGTTCCCTTACGAGTTACTGTTCCAATTCCTAGCGCAGAAGTTCCAGTTGATTTATTTTCAACAATACAGTTTTTGATAGTTGTGTTCTCATTTCCACCAACAACTACTATCATTTTTGAACCGTTTACAGTTAAATTTGAATTTGTAAATTTCAATCTTCTGGTTTTGCCACCTTCGGCATAACCATCTATCGTAACATTATTGGTAGCAACAACGTTTGCATCTGTCCAAGATAAAGTTACATCAACATATCCAATTACAAAATGCCCTGAAGGACCCTTATTATCAGAATTAAGAGTAAATGTAACTGTTCTGTCCTCATCAGCACTTGGTCTGATTAAAATCGAAAATCCATTCGTATTAACTCCTAATCCGATATTCGCAGCTTCGGTAATGTCTGATGTAATTTCTAAAATGACATCACCTCCTACTCCATTAGTGTTAAGTGCAGTTACAGCGGCACTTAATGTTTCAAAATTTGGAGCAACTTCCCCTGTTCCGACTTTAAATGTACCGGACATAGGTGTTTGCCCAAAACTCAATGTTGTAAAAAACAACAAAGCAAAAAACAAAGTAATTTTTCTCATACTTTTACAATTTTAATGATTGGTAATCTATTTTACTATCTAATTGAAATGTTTATATACTGAAAATGA
>CAZCIU010000074.1:0-13393 GCA_964498765.1 uncultured Paludibacter sp.
TTTTATCCCGGACAAAAGTAGGAGCCGCGTTCAGTTTCATCGTTTTATCCCGGACAAAAGTACGAGCCGCGTTCGGTTTCATTGTTTTATCTCGGATAAAATGATGTGACGCGCTTAATTTAATCGTTTTGTCAAAGACAAAAACGTCTGGTTTTTCAAATTGCTTAGGTTAATTTAGAGCAAAAGCGAGAATTAATAATTCTTTGTTTAGAATTTTCGCCATTTTGCTTTAGATCTCCTTCCGACGAAAGTCGGTCACATTGCCATGGAAAGGCGTGCTGTATTGGAGGTTTTTCTTACTAAATTTATAAGGTTTAGGGGATGTAAAATAATTCCCCATTGATTTTATTCAGATAAATCTGACAGGTTTTTGAAACCTGTTAGATTTTTGCTGAGAAATGCTAGAAGTTCTTTCAATCCCCCTTTAATTCCCCCTTCTCCAAGGGGGAGGCGGGCTGAAAACACATTTATTCGTAAAATCTACTTGGTTTTATTCTTGAAAACGACCAAAAATCCTCAAATAAAACGATAAAATGGATAATTATCTACTAAAAAATATATTTTCGGGGAAATATTTTTCAAATCTCCACACACTCAATAGACTGATAAACTGACAGTTAAAAGAATTTCCCGAAAAAGTTTTCAACAATTGTTGAAAACTTGTATAAATAATATTTATTATTATTGAATTATTAGTTATTTTTGTAATGGAAATGCTAAGAATTTGATTCATTGCATTTTCCGGGATTACGAAGGTAATTCCTCTTTGACATGGTGAAATATAACAGGCTGTTTCAGTAATGCCTTGAAGAATGATAGCGTAATCTTGTAAAATTATTTTATAACATTAAATTAGATAATAATCATGTACATAAAAAAGACTTACAATTTTGGGAGGTTACATAAATTTGAAACTCCCACGCTTATCAAAGGTGTCAATGCTATCTTAAAAAAATATGATACAGAAGCATTGGACATCAAAATCTGGTGTGATTTATTACTGGATCAGGAATCAGAACTCGGTGAACTAACCGAAATCAATCGCAAGCATCCTGCCTCGAAAGAATTGAAAATGCTTCGTAAGCGGCGAAAGCTACTTCTAAGTGTGCTCAATACACATTATTCGGCTTTGGAGCGTGCGAATGTTGAACAACTCAAAGGACATCAGGAAATACTAATACCATTTCTTGAGCGCTTCGTTCGCAATCTGGTAACTAACAACTACAAGAAGTTGGAAGAACTGGTGACACAAATGCTGCGAAATACCGATGAGGACACGGAAATTCAATCTGCACTGGAAACAGTAGGATTGAAGATTTATTTCGACGAGTTGAAAATGATTCAGGAAAATATTGCACTATGTAAATCGAAAGTTGTCAAGTTCAAATCGGAAATTCCGAAAATGCGAACCTCAGCTATCAAAAATTCATCAGTACAAGCCTTGAATAATTTGATACGATCCATTGAACTGGGTAAAATCAAAAATCCGGAAACGGATTATTCGCCGCTTTCCAATGAATTGGATGTTTTTTTGGGTGAATTCAGAGTTTTGGATAAATCCCGAAAGACTCGTTCTAAGACAGCAGAAACAAAAAAAACAGCCGCATCGTCTACCACAACAACCGCGACTGCTCTTTAGTACCTTTTGCTGACTAATCAATCAGCTCCGTATGCCTGTTTGCGGAGCTTTTTTATTTTATAAAAGTTTTGCTCCGGCATATTCAGGGTAGATTTTCTAATTTTTTTTAACAATTAGTCAATCTAGAACAATGCAAATATAGTGGGAATAAGTTACAATTGTAATTACGAACGAGTTTTATTAAACTTTATTAACTCTTGTAAAATCTATTTTTACGATGAGAGGCAAAAAATCCTGACGATGCAAGCATCGTCGGGATTGCTTATTTCTTAGTTATTACAGTGCAAAATTATAACCAATACTTAGTCCTACAGTCGTAAAGTTTTGCGATCCTATTACTAGGTTTTGTTTGCTAAAACCAAAGTCACCGAAAGCTGCAATTTCAAATCCACGAACTGCATATCCTACAGTTGGCGAGAAAAGGAAAGTCGGTTTCCAATCCCATACTAATGCAGTTCCTACACGCGGCTCAACGAAAAGACCGTTTTGAGCATCCCCGGTTGCCAATCTATAACCTAGAAGGAAATCCAGGTGATTGAAAGCGTCTGCTTCTTTATTTAAAATACTAGTGAAAAATTTTCCATCGCGTACAGGATTGTTAAATCCACGAACTGAAAGCGTCCAGAAATGTCTGTCTGATTTAGCAATCAAATTGTCTTGCATAAATAAAGCAACAGTTCCACCGATACCAATCTTTTTGTCTTCGTCGGTTTTTGTAAGATAACCACCCTGTCCTGAAACATGAAGATACTTAAGAGATTGTGCACTCATTGTTCCTACCGCGATAATTGAAAAAACCAATAATGTAATAAATTTTGTTCTCATTTTTTTTGTTTGTTTTTGTTTGTTTTATTTGTAATTTGTTGTAATTGAGTTTTTTGTTATTATTGAGTTATTGAGTTACCCGCCTGCGGCAGGCAAGTTAAGTAATAGACACATTAGGACATTAGTACATCAGTACATTGGCATATTTCTTACTTTCTAACTTTCAACTTTGTAGCTTACCTCCTCTACTTTCTAATTTCTGACTTCTAACTTCTAATCTTTAGGTTCACCTCACACTTTCTCCACATATGACACCGGAAGTTCCACCGTAGCATATCCCAGCTGGTCTATCCTCACAGCGATGCGTGTCTTTCCTTCCTGGCTTATTAATTCTCCGTAAAGACCTTTGAGCGAGCCTTTGATTACTCGGACACTTTCACCGGCTTGAGGCATTTCGCTTTCCATATTGACCGTTGATTCGGAAAAATCTAGCATAAATCGGAAGTTTTCCATTTGTCTGTCCGGTATTACTGCAGGCTGATGTTCACCTCGTAATATCATATACCTGAAAACGGCCGGCAAAGTCAAAACCTGATTTTGCTCCTTCTGATCAACACGAACAAAAATCAACATCGGCATCACAATCCGCTGAATTTTCTTCTTCCGATCGCTCCACTGCCTTACTTCCTCCTGAATGGGCAGATACGACTCGATATTCATCGCATCCAAACGTTCTTTCACTTTTCGTTCGTGATGCATTTTCACATACGCCACCAGCCATCGCTTTGGAAGTTCGGAATCAGGATTGCTCATTAATAGATACACTACGTGTCTACCTCTCACATTGACAGATAGACTTTTAACACTCTTTTTCTTATCTTTTTTAAGATAAATTTCAAATTGACAAAATGTCAATTATTTATTCATAAAGTTTTATTATGCTCACGAAAATTGCGCAAAATTACACAATTATTTTCGATTAAAAAAAACCTTTTTTTTACATTTGTTCAACTTACTTCGCATATTAATCAAAAAAAATAACAGGTGAATCACAAAGATTATTTAAATAATTCTGAAAATCAATCAAAGCTATCTAATTGACATACATACACTTACAAAACATGGTTCTTAGGAACCCTAAAATCGTATATTCATAAAGTTTTTATAAATAAAATTATATCAAGTTTTTCTATATGCCGATTAATATTACAAAATGAAGACAGGTGTTGAAGGTAGAAATTAGAAATTAGAAATTAGAAGTCAGAAGGTTAGAAGCTTGCCTGCCGCAGGAAGGTCAGAAGCACCTAGCGATGGAGGTCAGAATAATGAAATTCGTAGTATGGGAACCATGAATAATTCATCAAGTATAATATGGTCATTCGAAAAGCTTACTAATTGTGGAAAAATTAACTATCCGATTAAGCAAGTATTCCTACTTTCGAGATTGTTGCGTATAAGAATTTATATATTTAATCAAATTATTCCTAGCTATCAAAGTCTTTCACTTTAAATTTCAAAATCAAAACAAACAGTATAAAGTATTCATAAAAAATCAAGCACAATTTTTGTTATAATATAATCTACTTAAGAGGTAATCCCAGATATTCACTATCTATAATTGTTAAAAATAATCGAGTTAAATTCTGTTAATTGTTAATTTAACATTTCATTTTAGATTAACTTTGTGAGGTTATGAAAAGAAGCACGCTTTGGATACTGATAATTGTAATGGCTGTTACCTTCGGAGCCCTGATAGTACTACAAGTCAGATATCTTACCTCCACAGCCGAAATGGCTGAAAAACAATTTGATGATGGAGTGAAAATAAGCTTAATTCAGACTGTTACACTCCTGGAAGAAAACGAAGCGCTTCAATATTTGGCACAAACATTGGAGGAGAATAAGTATGTTCAGAAAAGTCCAAGTACCAGAAGGCTTAGCAGATCGGATGATTTACGCATTTCGGACTCGGTAAAAACCAATTGGAACAAGAACCAGACGGTGCCTTCGGTAAGACTTTCAACCGGACATGGAAAAGCAACGATAGAGGAAACTTCGAAGTTTTTGCGCGAAAAATTTGAATTGAATTTCTCCCGCTCGAAAACAATCCTCGACCAGGCGGTTTTCAACTGGCTGAAAGAAACAGAAAACAGAGATATCAGCGAGCGAGTTGATTTCAATGAACTGGACGAAATAATTGGCACATATCTCAGCAGCAACGGCATTGATTTGCCATTTCTCTATTCGGTGGTGGATAAACGAAATAAAATCATCTATCAGTGCAACAAGACCATCAATGTGAGTGGTTCGCCGAATACGGATAAATACCTGCAGAGACTTTTCCCGAGGGAAGAAAGCAAGCGTGAAGCATACGTGGAGGTCGTATTCCCTACGAAAAGGAACTTTTTATTTGGTTCGCTGAATTTATTGCTGCCGACAATCGGGGTGATATTATTGACACTGGCTATATTTATAAGCACCATTTTTATCATTTTCAGACAAAAGCAACTGAACACTATTAAGAATGATTTTGTTAATAATATGACGCACGAGTTTAAAACGCCGATTTCAACGATTTCTCTGGCTTCGCAAATGCTGCAAGACGGTGATATTGGTAAAAATCCGGCGATGTTGAAGCATGTGTCAAACGTCATTAAAGACGAAACGAAACGACTGAGCTTGCAAGTGGAAAAAGTGCTTCAAATGTCGATGTTTGAACATGAAAAAGCGACCTTGAAATTGACTGAAATTCACTTCAACAACCTGATGAAGGACATTATCAGCAGTTTCTCACTGAAAGTGACGAGCAAAGGCGGCGAAATAAACACTTCGCTGAAAGCGCAGAATGATAATGTGCTGATTGATGAAGTGCATTTCACCAACGTGATTTTCAACTTGATGGACAATGCACTGAAATACAGCGATAAATCGCCCATTCTGACCATCGAAACTTGGAATGAAAAGGATAATCTTTGCATCGGGATAGAGGACAACGGAATTGGGATTAAGAAAGAGCATTTAAAACGAATTTTTGAGAAATTTTACCGCGTTTCCACCGGTAATTTGCATAATGTAAAAGGTTTCGGTCTGGGATTGGCATACGTTAAAAAGATAATTAACGACCACCACGGCACGATAAAAGTGGAAAGTGAAATAGGATTAGGAACAAAATTTACTATAATAATACCAACGCTTAAAATTAATTGATTATGAACGAAGAAAAAGTAAGAATCTTACTATGCGAAGACGACGAAAATCTTGGCATGTTATTGAGTGAATACCTGCAAACAAAAGGGTATGACTGTGATTTACAGCCTGATGGAGAAGCCGGATACAAAGCGTTTACACGAAACAAATATGATTTATGCGTACTGGATGTGATGATGCCGAAGAAAGATGGTTTCGCACTTGCTGCAGATATACGTGCTATGAATACAGATGTGCCAATCATTTTCCTTACTGCAAAATCCATGAAAGAAGATATTCTCCAGGGTTTCAAACTGGGAGCTGACGACTATCTTTCTAAACCTTTCAGTATGGAAGAATTGCTGTATCGTATTGAATCTATCTTGCGCCGTGTACGCGGAAAAAAATCGAAAGATGTGGTGACATACCAAATCGGTGGATTTATTTTCGACACGCAAAAACAAACGCTTGAATTTGATGGCGACATCAAAAAACTGACTACCAAAGAATCAGAGCTGTTAAACTTGCTTGCTGCAAATGCAAACAATATCCTGGAACGTAATTTTGCTTTGAAAACCATCTGGGTAGATGATAACTATTTCAACGCGAGAAGTATGGATGTGTATATCACAAAATTACGTAAACTGCTGAAAGAAGATCCGAATGTGGCAATCATCAATATCCACGGAAAAGGATATAAACTGATCATGCCTCAACTGAAAGAAGAGTAATCTTCCGAAATACCAATAAAAAAATATCGCAGCTATGCAGCTCTATCTAAATCTCTGAATTTATTCTACCATACTATCGCCACTCTGTGGCTCCCGACATTTATCGGGAAAGCTGCATAGCAGCGATAGTATGGTAGCAGAATAATCAAAATTCTAATTTGAGCTGCGTAGCTGTGTAGCTGCGAAACATCAAAACAGAACCCCAGTCTATTTGAAAGCAACATAATCAGTTAGTTCTTTGAATTTTACTGCGCAATGTGTGATTTTTTTAGGAAAACAATGTTTATAAATTATTGCTGTCCGATAAAAAACAAAGAAATAAAATAATTGACAGCTTTACAAGGGTTAAGCCCATATAGGGCTTACTCTTTTGTACTTCATTTTCTACAAATATTTTGCAACGCTGTTGCAAAAAGAGAGCCACAGAGTGGCTAAATCTTTGTAGTAAATTGAAATTAATTCAAATGAAAGCCACATAGTGGCTTAATAATTATTTTTATCGGACAATAGTGCATCCTAAAAGGCATTAAAACCCTTTCAGCTTACAAAAAATCAAAACCGCCTTTCAATCTCCTCATGCTGCAACACAGTAATAATAGTCTTACCATCTGGGGCATACTGATGATTTGCGCAACTAAATAAATCGTCGAAAAGTTGGGACATCTCCTGATTATTCAATGGCTGACCATATTGAATAGCTGTTTTTTTAGAAATAACCATCGCGATTTTTTCCTGGATATTTTCCTTAACGGTCATCCCCGTTACAAGTACTTCTGCAATTAGCTCCTTCAACAAAACCAAACTAGAACCTATACCCATTTCTGAAGGCACGCCATTTACCGCAAAAGCATTTTTCCCAAAGGGTTCAATATCAAATCCAACCCAAAGCAGTTCAGGTAAAATACGCTCCATCACTGAATTTTCATTTGCATCCAGCTCCAGTACTTCCGGAAATAAAACCTGCTGCGAAACACCTTTCTGATTTTGAATGATAAGCATATACCGATCAAACAAAATGCGGAAATGCGCTCTGTGCTGGTCTATCAGCATCAAACCGGACTTAGCACCTGAAATCAGATACTTATTTTTGTATTGGAAATAATCTGAAGCAGAAGTTGATAATTCAAGTTCCTGCTGCTCCTCGTCTTTTGCATTTACTTCAAAATCAAAACCAGCCGGTGTGTTTTCATTACTTCCCTTACTAAAATCACCGTAAAGTTTCTCCCAATCAAAGTCAGGACGTTTGGACACTTTACCCGAACCCGAACTTCCAAAAGGATTATATTCGGGATTAAAAGTGATTTTTGGTGGAGAAATTCTAGCGTTACCATCCAACACAGGAATATCCGGTGAACCTTCCTGATCAAAATCGAGCGGCGGCATTACTTGAAATTTGCCAAGCGATTCCTTGACACTCGCCAGAATTATCGACCAAATCATCTGCTCATTCTCAAATTTAATTTCAGTTTTTGAAGGATGCACATTCACATCGATGGAATTGGGATTAATATCAAAATAAATAAAGTAATTTGGATTTTCATTCGGTTTTATCAGGTTTTCATACGCCACCATTACGGCTTTATGGAAATAGGGATGGCGCATATATCGCTCATTGACAAAGAAATACTGATTGGCATTTTTCTGCGTAAACTCAGGTCTTCCGATATAGCCTCGAATGGAAATAAAATCAGTATTTGCTTCGATTGGAAGTAATTGCTGATCCATTTTTCGCTTAGCGAAAGTATCGAAAACATTTTCAATTCGTCCTTTTAAATTCGTTTCCGGCAAGTTAAACAACTCTGTATCATCGTCGAATAAGCTAAAA
Source organism: uncultured Paludibacter sp. (assembly GCA_964498765.1). Lineage (GTDB taxonomy): Bacteria > Bacteroidota > Bacteroidia > Bacteroidales > Paludibacteraceae > UPXZ01. The sequence continues at coordinate 8,147 of CAZCIU010000074.1, forward strand.
CTGATATTCGGATGCACCAGCACGATGCGAAAGAATTCGTTTCGGACATGCATCATTTCGGTTGAGATAGATTTTAGAAATTTTCGTCGGGCAGGAACATTGAAAAATAGATTTTTTACGGAAATATTGGTGCCTTTTGCAGTTTGTACGGTCTCCTGCCGAAACACGCGCGTTCCCGCGATTTCGAGAAATGTACCCAATTCATCTTCTTCTCTTCGGGTTCGTATTTCCACTTGTGCAACTGCCGCCACAGAGGCCAAAGCTTCTCCACGAAATCCCATCGTTCGCAGCGAAAACAAATCCTCAGCCTGCTTAATTTTCGAGGTTGCATGCCGCTCAAACGACATTCTGGCATCTGTTCCGCTCATCCCTACTCCATCATCAATAATCTGGATAAGATTATTTCCGCCACCTTTTATGACGATTTGTATATTTTGCGCTCCTGCATCGATGGAATTCTCCACCAGTTCTTTCACCACAGATGCAGGACGCTGAATCACCTCTCCGGCAGCAATTTGATTAGCCACCGAATCGGGAAGTACTTTTATAATATCGGTCATTTCTTTCTTAGACGAGTTATCGTATAGGATGTTTGAATTAGGCTTGTGACGGGAAATTCAATTCATACAGTTGAGACACTGACTGTGTGTCTTTATCTTATGAAAATTTCCCTTTATACTTAAAGTTAGCATCGTTTACAAACTGGCGAATTTTCTCTTCTTCGGAACGTTTGCAAATCAGCAATACATTATCCGATTCAGCTACGATATAGCCATCCAGATCATGCACTACCGCCAATCGACCTTTAGGAAGTGTCACAATATTGTCTTTGCTATCATAAAAAATCGATTCGCACAGCAAGGTGGTATTGTTATTTTCGTCTTTTTCTGACAAATCATAGAGCGAACCCCATGTCCCTAAGTCAGACCATCCAAATTCTGAGCATAATACAAACACACCTTCTGCTTTTTCCATCACGCCATAGTCGATGGAAATACTTGGACAGGAAGGATACATTTCATTGATAAAATCTTGTTCTTTATCGGTATTGTACAGTCCTTCGCCTGCTTCAAACTTAGTAGAAACTTCCGGTAAATAGACTTTAAATGCATTCTCAATAGCCCTCAAATTCCACAAAAATATTCCTGAATTCCAGAAAAATTCTCCCGTTTCAAAAAACACTTTTGCCAGTTCGGCATTCGGTTTTTCGGTAAATGTTTTTACCGGACGCGGATTGTCCGTGCCTTCTCCAACCTGTATATAACCATAACCCGTTTCCGGACGGCTCGGTTTAATTCCCAGGGTAAGCAAATTGTCGTTTTTCTCAATAAAATCAAGTCCTTCTTTGATGGTATCAATAAATCGATCTTCCTTCAAAATCAAATGATCAGAAGGTGCAACGATGATATTGGCATGGTCTGTCATCGACTTAATGCGCTGTACTGCATAAGCAATACAAGGCGCTGTGTTTCTTCTGGCAGGCTCCAGCAGGATTTGACTTTCATGAATTTCCGGGAGTTGCTCCAGAATAGTGTCTTTGTAAATTACATTGGATACAATAAGTATATTGGAAGCAGGAACAACATTTCTAAACCGGTCATAGGTCATCTGTATCAGTGATCGCCCCGTTCCAAAAAAGTCCAGAAACTGTTTTGGTTTTTCTTCTCTACTTACGGGCCAAAAACGGGCACCAACTCCTCCGGCCATAATAACGCAATAGTTATTTCTGTGCATAATCTTGATTTTCAGCTGTTTATATTAATGATATTTATCTCTACTAAAGTACGTTTTTTATTTAAGTTGAGCAAATTATAAATCTAAAAAAATGTAGAAATGAGGCATTTCGTACACTTGAAAAATTACAATCATTTTGGAACCTTAGGAGCAAAATACGAATAAGGTAAAAAGGTATTTAATTATATTATTATCTGAAAAAAATATGTCGCAGCTACGCAACTCTTTCAAATTCTCTGAATTTATTTCTACCATACTGTCGCCACTCTGTGGCTCCCGATAATTATCGGGAAAGCTGCATAGCAGCGACAGTATGGTGGCAGAATATTCAAAATTCTGATTAGAGCTGCGTAGCTGCGAAGCATCAAAACAGCCCCAAGTATATTAGTCTACATTAAAAATTGGCTTATTGTATCTTATCGAACAATTTGTAATTTTTATTGGACAACAATAATTTAATTACCCAATTCCATACGCTCAACATCTCTCCTTACTTTAAAGCAAAAAAGCATTCGAAAATCGAATGCTTTTTTGTGATAAATCAATACTGATTATCTATTTTGAAACTTTGAGTTCTAGTTACTCAAGCTGATTTGGGATTTACTCCAATTCAGTTCCGGTAGCAATATCCAGAACGTTTTTGCGGGCATCCATCATCTTTTCGTACTCTTCGCGTGATCCTACGACTATTTTTTCGTATTCGCGCAAACCTGTACCGGCCGGAATTAAGTGACCACAAATAACATTTTCTTTCAATCCTTCCAGTTTATCCACTTTACCGTTGATAGCTGCGTCGTTCAGAACTTTAGTTGTTTCCTGGAACGATGCTGCCGACATAAAGCTCTTAGTCTGAAGGGCTGCACGTGTGATACCTTGAAGTACCTGATTGGATGTTGCAGGAACTGCATCACGAGTTTCTACCAGTTTCAGGTCACGACGTTTCAGCATACTATTCTCATCACGAAGTTTACGAGCAGTAATGATTTGTCCCGGTTTCAATGTTTCTGAATCGCCGACATCAACAATCACTTTTTTACCCCAGATACGGTCGTTTTCTTCCATAAATTCGTTTTTATCAACGATTTGTTTTTCAAGGAAACGAGTATCACCTTGTTCTACGATTTCAACTTTACGCATCATCTGACGAACAATCACTTCAAAGTGTTTATCATTAATTTTCACACCTTGCAGACGGTAAACGTCTTGAACTTCGTTAACAATATAATCCTGAACAGCTGTAGGACCTTTGATGGCAAGAATGTCTGCCGGTGTAGTAGCACCATCTGAAAGCGGTGTTCCTGCACGCACAAAGTCATTTTCCTGAACAAGAATTTGTTTTGAAAGTGGAATTAAGTATTTCTTCACTTCACCCGTTTTAGAAGTTACTGAAATCTCACGGTTACCACGTTTGATTTTACCGAAGTTTACTTCACCATCAATTTCAGCTACTACAGCCGGATTTGACGGGTTACGAGCTTCGAATAGTTCAGTCACACGTGGAAGACCACCGGTGATGTCACCTGCTTTACCAACTGTACGTGGGATTTTCACAAGCATCTGACCGGATTTGATTTCAGCATTCTCATCCAATACCAGGTGAGCGCCTACAGGCAAGTTGTACGTACGCAATACATTTCCTTTTTTGTCCAAAATATTGGCACTTGGAATTTTAGTTTTGTCTTTCGTTTCGATAATAATTTTCTCACGAAGACCGGTTGTGTCGTCCACTTCTGTTTTAAATGTAACGTTTTCGATTACATCTTCAAACTCAATCTTACCTTCATTTTCTGCAATAATTACCGCGTTGAATGGGTCCCAGGTACAGATCAGCTGACCTTTTTTACACATATCACCTTGTTTTACAAACAATTTAGAACCGTAAGGTACGTTTTGTGTTGTAAGTACAATGTTTGTGTTCGGATCAACCACACGCATTTCAGTCAAACGACTTACTACTACCTGATATTCAGTTCCGTCGTCATCTTTTGCATTTACTGTACGAAGTTCATCAAATTCAAGACGACCATCGTATTTCAATGTAATATTTGATTCAGAAGCAATGTTCGAAGCGATACCTCCGACGTGGAACGTACGCAGTGTCAACTGTGTTCCCGGCTCACCGATTGACTGAGCAGCAATCACACCTACAGCTTCTCCAATGTGCGTCATACGGCCTGTTGCAAGGTTACGTCCGTAACATTTTGCACAAACTCCGCGTTGAGACTCACAGGTCAATACCGAACGAATTTCTACGCGTTCGATTGGAGAATCTTCAATGATCTTTGCTTTGCTTTCAGTAATCTGCTCACCTGATTCTACAATCAAATCGCCCGTAAGAGGGTGATAAATATCGTGAACAGAAACACGTCCTAAAATTCTTTCATACAAAGATGAAATTACATCTTCGTTATTTTTAACCTCAGAAGCTACCAATCCACGTAGTGTACCGCAATCTTCTTCGTTTACAATTACATCTTGTGATACGTCAACCAAACGACGAGTCAAGTAACCCGCATCTGCCGTTTTAAGAGCCGTATCCGCCAAACCTTTACGAGCACCGTGGGTAGAGATAAAGTACTCCAACACTGACAAACCTTCTTTAAAGTTTGACAAAATCGGGTTTTCAATAATCTGACCACCTTCAGCACCTGATTTTTGAGGTTTTGCCATCAATCCACGCATACCGGCCAACTGACGAATCTGTTCTTTCGAACCACGAGCACCCGAGTCAAGCATCATATACATAGAGTTGAATCCTTGACGGTCTTCAGCCAGCTGCTTGATAAGTACGTTCGACAATTTAGTATTTACGTGTGTCCAAGTATCGATAATCTGATTATAACGCTCACGTGGAGTGATGAATCCCATGTTATAGTTATTCATAATCTCTTCCACTTCCGCATTACCTTCTTTTACCAATGTTTCTTTTTCCAACGGAATAATCACGTCGCTCAGGTTAAATGACAATCCGCCACGGAAGGCCATGTAGTAACCCATATCTTTAATATCGTCCAGGAATTGAGCTGTACGAGCTACCCCGCAAGTTTCAATTACTCGTCCGATAATGTCACGCAATGATTTTTTAGAAAGTAATTCATTGATAAAGCCCATTTCTGTCGGAACGTTTTTATTGAATAAAATACGTCCGATTGTAGTTTCGATCAATGTGCTTCCTGCTTCGCTATTATCAGCAATTCTTACTTTGATAATCGCGTGAAGATCAACTTGTTTTTCGTTGTAAGCAATTTCTGCTTCTTCCGGAGAATAGAAAATCAAGCCTTCGCCTTTTGCTCCCGGACGTGGTTTTGTAATGTAATACAAACCAAGCACCATGTCCTGAGAAGGAACAGTGATAGGTGCGCCGTTAGCAGGGTTCAAAATATTGTGAGAAGCAAGCATTAATAGCTGAGCTTCAAGAATTGCTTCGTTTCCAAGCGGCAAGTGAACAGCCATCTGGTCACCGTCGAAGTCGGCGTTGAACGCAGTACATGAAAGTGGGTGCAACTGAATAGC
>CAZCIU010000075.1:0-12318 GCA_964498765.1 uncultured Paludibacter sp.
CAAGTAAAAAATAGTTTCAATTTTCTCATAAATTTAACATTTTGTTTATTAATCGTTATTATTTTGTGGAATTATTTCTAAAAAATAATTAAAGAACATGCAAATATAAATCTTCAATTTATAAATACCAAATATTTTACGAACGAAATGATTTAAAAAAACCGTTTTTTGTTCCAAAGTGCAATAAATATTAGCCGTTTAATTGACATTAATACAGTCAAATGATTTACAAATTGAAAGAGAAAGTGTTGTAAATCACAGAAATTCAGATAGATATGTACTATAGTAAAATTTATTAAGGATTTACAAATATATATATGTTAAAAAAATTTTCTTTATAATGGTAATTTTGCCGTTTTTTGTCAAAAAGTTAGCGAATTCGTTATTGTTTTCGCAAATATAGAATAAAAACTGTAACAATCATGCTTTGATGTGTTAAAAATATAGCAAATGTCTTGATTTTACGAAAATTTATCGATTTTCACCTTTTTTTCAAAAAAAACAGCCCGAGTAGAAAACTCGGGCTGTTGATTTGAAAAATCAATTGTGACTTATAATTCTTCTACAACGTCTGCATCGGGAGCATTTTTCTTAACAGATTCTATTCCGTTTTCACGAGCAGCTACACTTTCGTACATTTCGCTGTGACCAATGTTTTGTCCATTCGTTGCAGTCAGATTGAAGAAAGGTTTGCCGTTGGTTGATTCTTTTCTGTCAAAACGTTTGTCGTCTTGTGAATTTTTCTTCACAGACTCAATGCCGTTCATGCAGGCAGCTTTGGTTGTGTAACCTTCGCTGGAAAGAATTACTTGCCCATTATTGGCCTTTAGATTAAATTGAAATTCACCATTTTTTCTTAGTGATACTACAAATTTACCCATGTCAATGATTTTTTTTGATTTTACTTAAATATTAAATTGTTGAATTCTTCAACTTTTTGCTTTTTACACTTGCAGCTGGTTTATACAACCGGCTCCAGGTATTGAGCGTAAGAGTAACCTTGTTCGCCGTCATCGGTACGAACCAGCCACCACTGATCATTCGATTTGCTAAGCAATGTGATGATTTCACCTTTAGCAGCTTTTCCTACGATTGGTTGATCTGTGCCTGGTCCTTTGCGGATGTTAAGGTTGCTGTCTTGCGTAATTACTCGCACTTTACCACCTTCAACTACTACTGCGTTCACATTCAGGATAAGGTCACCGGCAGAGAAATTAGGATCGATAGAACCGTAGATTTCCCAAAGTTTGTCTTTTACTTCACCACTTGGCACGTCGCCACTGATGTAAAGAACGCCTGCTTGCTCAACAACTTGCAAGTTTGTAGCACCTGCTTGAGTTGCTGCGTCAACGATAGCATTATATTTTTCTTTTAATGTCATGGTCTGAAATTATTTAACAGTTAGTTGTTGGTCAATTTTCAAAGGTTTCAAAGCAGTAACTTTCTGCATAATTTTAGGAAGATCCGCTTTTTTAACTTCACCTGTCAGAGTTACTACGCCGTCTTTTACATCAAACTTCACCGTTGGATTGTCTTTCAGAGCATCTCCAAGTCCTGCAAGAAGAGCAGTGTCTTCAGCGCTCACTACCGGAACCGGTGGAACTACATTCAGATTGTTTACAACAGATTTTACATCTTTAACGCCTGCAGTAAGTGCATTAACAGCAGCGCTGGTAGCATCGTCTTTTACGTCACCGGTAAGAGTTACTACTCCTTTTTCTACTGTAGCTACTACTGCAGCAGCATCAGGATTGGCGGCAATTGCAGTTTGAACAGCTTTTTGAATGTCTGCGTCTTTTGGTTTACAAGATGTTACACTTACGGCTAATACCAGTACAAGTGCTAACATTGAAATGAAACTTGTTTTTTTCATGTTTTTGTTTTTTAAAAGTTAGTAAATTTTTATTGTTAATATAACGTATAATTGTTATTTTTTTGTTTTGATAAAATTTGGCTATCGACTTATTAATGTGATATATAGGCGTTCAATTGAAGCTTAAAACATCATTATACGTATTAATCTACAGCTTAATCAAAATTTTAAGGTACAATGATACAAGAAATAATTACAGCAATAACTGTGCTATAAACTTTAAAATTATAAAAAAGATCTCATCTAAATCAAAAATAATAATCAATACTATGGATTTTTGAGAATTAAAGATTTTAATTGAAAGCTTTTGCTTAAGGAGAATTTTCTGATTTGCTAAGGTAAGAAATTTTTATTGATGATTTTTAGAAATGATACCTAAACTTAGAAAGTTGTTCCATTCCATTAATCACTAAGCATTGTTCAAAGTTCATACTATGCCGAATAATAGATAAACCATATATAAACCTTATATAACGCTTACATAACACGTAGATAAACCTTACATACATAGATAAGGCTTATATATGGTTTATCTATGTTTTATTTGAAGTTTAATAATAGTTTATCTATTTCTTTGCCTTAATTAATGTGTATCTGAAGACGGAACTTGGCTATGTAGTTTTAGTAGAATGAATTGATAGGTGATTGTAGACTGTTCATTTAATTTTTTGGGATTTATTTTGCGGAATTTGTAGATGAATCATTCATTAACGCATTATTGCAAAAAAAAAATCAATAAAAAAGTCTGAAGTAAAAGATGTGAAGGTACGAATGCTCTTAATACTAAAGATTAATTTATAAATCGGTATTTATTTCCTGAAAAATCGGTAATTGCCACGTAGTTTGAGATTTATAAATAATAGATTTGCCTATATTTAAATTAAATGCGGGTAAAAGCATTAAATTATAAATGTTTTATGTATCTTTATCGCGCCAAAATCAATAATACTTTTGGAAGAATTTTTTAATAGTTTTGAAATACCTGAAGTGATATTTTTCTTATTAGAAATAAGAATCCAGATTGCTAGGTCAAATTATCAAAACTATTTCTTAAATCCATTCTAAAGGTGTTTTTGCAGATAATGGCATTTCTAGTCATTCGGCAAAATAAGTTGTTTTCAACCTTATAAAATTTATCTTATTATTTTCAGATACAGCCGGAGTGCATCATAGAAAGAATTTTTTCGTCTTTCAAATTGACTGGGCTTGTAAATGAATGTATGCTAATAACAATAAAACTGATTTTTGTTTATACAATATTATATATAGTACATTTTTAATCAAACACGAATTAATTATTACCTGTAGAATTCTAATTTAATACTTAATCTATATTTTCATAAAAATCATGAATGCGATTTATTTGAAAAACCAAAAAATGTGTAAGCTTAGAGTAGTTACCAAAAGTAGATTTGGATTGCTGTACTTAGTGGCATTCTTTTTTCTATTTATCGGTTTTACCTCCTGTGAAGAAGAGGTTACTCCCGGAGCTGTTGAAGTTAAAGCCTCTGAGAACGCAGATTTGGCAAAAGTGTCTTTGATGGATCCGATGGAAGGTGGAATTGCTACTCCAATTATTATTGAAGGTGAAAATTTTGGAACAGACACCACCAAACTTCACGTGAAATTTATCAACGAAGCCGATCCAACAGATATTACTACTGCGAATATCATCGGAACAAACGGTAAGATGATTTATTTCAACACTCCGAAGCTAACTTACAAAGATAATTTGAAAGTGGTAGTCAGCGTAGTGGATAAAAATGGAAAGTCGAAAGATATCGAAGTGGGTACTTTCAACTATAAAACCGAAATGACTGTAACAACAGTTGCCGGAATTCCATTTTCATCGCAAGGTGCTGCTTATACCAGTAGCGGAACTTTAACTACGGCTACTTTCTCCAATCCGATGTTCCTTTGTGTGGATGCAGATAAAAACGTAATTATCGTTGAGCGTCACATGTTCAAAGGTCCTCCTGAAATCGACATGGGATTGACCACTCGTATTGACAACAATGGAGTAAAAGAAAGCAGAAACGGACTTATCTCCATCCTGAATGAAAAAACCAACGAAGTGCGAATTATCAAAGAAGGTGATTATATTAATGCTCCAACGGTAAGCCCGAACGGAAAAACGGTTTATGTGCCATTTGACTCAAAATTCGGATATTACAGTATGGCAGTAGAAGATGGCTATAGCGTAAAACAAAGAGCTTTCTTAAAACCACCTGCACCTTACAACGATGTAAACAACTGGAAATTCTCTTTTATTACTGATCCGACTGACAGCGCAAAATACGCTCCTGTATATACCATGATGTATAACAGAGAATTAGTTCGAGTAGATCCATTGACCAATGTTTCTGAACTACTATCAAGCGATGTTGGTACACATCAAAGTTCGGATACATTCCTGGCATTTAACCCGAAAGAAGATAATGTGATTTATGTAAGTGTTACCAATAATCACTCGCTCTATCGCATCGACCTGAAAAAAGATAGTATTTACGCTGAGCCTTTTGCAGGACTTGCTACGGTGAAACCAACCGGAATCAGAACAAATCAAGAAGGCGCTTATGCCGGTGGTACGCTTCGTCAGGCTCGATTCAATTTCCCACGTCAGATTACTTTTGACAATGATGGAGTTATGTACATTGCTGACTGTGTGAACCATTGCATCCGCTCAATCCATGTCGGATCTGACGGAACAAATACAGAATTGACAGTTGACCGTGTAGTAGGTACACAAGGTAACCCCGGACATGCCGACGGTGGTCCGGAAATCAGCCAGCTGAATTATCCGATGGGGATCGCGAAAGCTTTCGACGGCACAATTTACATAGCAGATACCAGAAATTACGCAATCAGAAAATTGGTTGTTCAATAATTTTCGGTGGAGATAACTATACAATAATATTATATAGATCAATTTGCCTTTGGAGTAGTTAGAAATGATAATTTCTCCTGAGGCAAACTACAAAATAGGAACTTGATATAATATTTACGGAACCATGTGTAGATTTTTAAAAAATATTCAAAACATGTGCATTTTAACATTAAAATTCGAGCAAAGAGTTTGAATTATAAATGTTTTATGTATCTTTGTACGCTCAAAATTTTATTAATACTAATGAAAAGAATTATCACAAGTTCGGAAGCACCTGCTGCCATCGGGCCATATAGCCAAGCAGTAGAGGCCAACAACACTCTCTACATTTCCGGTCAATTGCCTATTAACCCATCTGTAGGCAAAATTGAAGCCACTAATATTACCGATCAGACAGAGCAGGTGTTTAAAAACATTGCTGCTATTCTTAGTACCGCAGGCTATACATTTGCCGATGTGGTAAAATCAACTGTATTTTTATCCGATATATCCAATTTTGCCGGCATGAATGAAGTATATAAAAAATACTATCAATCTGAATGTCCGGCTCGCTCTGCTTATGCCGTAAAGGATTTGCCCATGGGCGCTTTGGTGGAGATAGAAACAATCGCTGTTAAATAGTCAATATTTTGATTTTGAGATATTAGACAGAGCGCTGTCTGAAAATCGTTTTACAAACTATACAATATTATATAGTACCAATAAGATAGAGACAAATAAAATTCATAAATCATACAACTTAATTTAAAAATCAATAAAAAAAATCATGAAAGCGACTTTCTTAGACAAAAAAAGTAGTGGTGCTGCATTCAAAAGAGTGAATTGGCTTTATGCTTTTCTGCTCTTATTTATGTTTGCGGGATTTACTGCTTGCGGGCCCGAGGAAACAACCGGACCTATGGAGATTAAACCCTCCGAAAATGCAGATTTGGCTAAAGTTTCTGTAATGGAACCAATGGAAGGTGGTATTGCAACACCTATCATCATTCAAGGTGAGAACTTTGGTACAGATACTACCAAACTGCACGTGAAATTTATCAATGCAGCCGACCCTAATGATGTTACTACAGCTAACATTATTGGTGTAAATGGAAAAATGATTTATTTCAACATCCCAAAATTAACTTACAAAGACAATCTGAACGTAGTTGTAAGCGTAGTTGACAAAAATGGTAAAACTAACGACATCCAAGTGGGTACATTCAAGTATAATACTGAAATGACCGTTACTACTGTTGCCGGTATTCCATTTGCATCTCAAGGTGCTGCTTACACCAGCGGTGGAACACTTACAGCTGCTACTTTCTCTGCTCCAATGTACATTTGCGTTGACGCTGACAAAAACGTAATTATCGTAGAACGTTCGTTTGCAAAAGGTGGTGGAAATCAGATTGACGTAGGTCTTCAGCCACGTATTGATAACAATGGTACAAAAGAAAATCACGGAGGTATTATTTCATTACTTAATGAAACTACCAACGAGGTGAGAGTTCTGAAAACTGCTCCGGTTATTAATGCTCCGACTGTAAGCCCGAACGGAAAAACGGTTTATGTACCTCATGATGTGAAATTTGACTATTTCAGTATGGCAGTAGAAGATGGTTATAGTGTGAAACAAAGAAGATTTGCACAACCTGCTTCTCCATATAATAATGTGGACAACTGGAAGTTCTCTTTCGTAACAGACCCAACAGACAGCGCGAAATATGCTCCTGTATATACAGTGATGTATAACCGCGAACTTGTGAAAATTGACCCATTGACCAATGCTTCTGAAATGCTTGCACAAGATATTGGTACACACCAAGGCTCGGATACTTACCTTGCATTTAATCCAATGGAAGATAACGTGCTGTATATGAGTGTAACTAACAACCACTCCATATATCGTATTGACCTTAAACTAGATAGTATATATGCAGAACCATTTGCAGGACTTGCAATGGTAAAACCAACCGGAATTAGAGCACCTTACAGTGGACCACACGATGGTTCGTATGCCGGTGGTGTATTGCGTGATGCTCGTTTCGCATTCCCAAGACAAATTACATTTGATAATGACGGAGTAATGTATATCGCGGATTCTTGGAACCATTGTATCCGTTCTATCCATGTTGGAAGTAATCCTAACTCAGGACTTACTGTTGACCGTGTAGTGGGTACTCAAGGTAACCCTGGTCATGCTGATGGTGGTCCGGAAATCAGTCAGTTAAACTGGCCAATGGGAATTGCTAAGGCGTTTGACGGTACAATCTATATTGCCGATACTCGAAATTATGCAATCAGAAAACTAGTAGTCCAATAAGCAAATAGTGAGAATATGAAGAAAATATATTTAGTTTTAATTGCTTTAATATTTGCAGCAGGTGTATCTGCTCAAAATAGAAATGTATCCGGTACGGTTATAGATGAAACCGGAGAAGTATTAATTGGAGTTAGTGTTGTTATTAAAAACCAGCCGGGTATCGGGGTAAAAACTGATATTGATGGTCAATTTAGTATCACCGTTGGAAACGGAGAAACACTTCAATTTTCTTATGTAGGTTATCAGAAACAAGATTATCTAGTACAAAAAAGTGAAACAGATTTACGCATCCAGCTTAAACCGGATGAGCAACTTCTTGAAACAGTTACCATTATCGGTAGCTTGGCTCAGTCCAAAGTTTCTCTTGCGGGATCTATCAGTACCATCGACGCGAAAGAACTTCAGGTTCCTGCAACTTCCATCAACAATATGCTTGGAGGTCGTGTAGCGGGTATCGTTTCTTTCCAGGATAGTGGTGAGCCGGGTAAAAACATTTCTCAGTTCTGGGTTCGTGGTATCGGTACTTTTGGTGCTAATGCCGGAGCTTTGGTTTTGATTGATGGTTTGGAAGGTTCATTGGATCAGATTGACCCTGCCGACGTTGAGTCATTTTCAGTATTGAAAGATGCTTCTGCAACTGCTGTGTATGGTAACCGTGGTGCGAACGGGGTAGTACTTGTAACTACAAAACGTGGACAAGAAGGTAAATTGACTATTACAGCTCGTGCCAACTTGACTGTTTCTCAATTGAAACGTATGCCTGAATACCTTGGTGCTGCTGATTATGCACGTATGGCTAATGAGGCCAGCATTCAATCCGGTAACCCAATTCTATACAATGATCACGCAATGAAATTGATTGAAAATAGATTGGACCTGGATATGTATCCGGACGTAAACTGGCAAAAAGAAATCCTTAATCCTGTATCATTCCAACAAACATATTTCTTGAATGCTTCAGGTGGTGGATCAATTGCACGCTACTATATCAGTACAGGTTACTCTAACGAAAGTGCTGCTTATAAACAAGACCCGAACAGTAAATTTAGAAACGGTGTAGGTTATCAACGTTTTACCTATCGTTCGAATATCGACGTTAACCTGACCAAAACTACTACATTGTACTTAGGTTTGGACGGTTATATCGAAAACAGAACCTCTCCAGGATTCACAAGTACAGACCACTTGTGGTACTTGACTCGTACATTGACTCCACTGAGATTCCCAACCAGATATTCTACAGGTCAATTCCCAACTTCAGGTAAAGAAAACGTGATTTCTCCTTATACCATGTTGAATGAAACCGGTTTCTCATCAAACAATGACAACCGTAACTTGGTAACTTTGGCTGTAAGTCAGGATTTGGGTATGATTACCAAAGGTTTGAAAGCTCGTTTCCAGGTTGCTTCTGAATACAAAACTTGGTTAAACGAAGGTCGTAGAGTTGTTCCTGAAATGTTTACAGCTATGGGACGTTCTTCTACCGGTGAACTTCAGTTGGCAAAAACGGTATTTAGAGAAGACGTAAGATATACTCGTAACAGTAATATGACCAGAAAATATTACTTGGAATCTAACTTGAACTGGTCACGCGACTTTGGAATTCATAATTTCGGAGCTTTGCTTTACCACTACTTGCAAGACGAAGTAAGTACTTATACATCAGTAGATAACACCGGTATTGGTAACATTCCATTCCGTTCACAAGGTCTTTCTGCTCGTTTGACTTATGGTCTTCAAAACAGATATTTCCTGGACTTGAACTTCGGTTATACCGGATCTGAAAACTTTAAAGTTGGTGAACAATACGGTTTCTTCCCATCTATCGCTTTGGGTTGGGTTGTATCTGATTACAACTTCGTTAAAGACAATATGCCTTGGTTAAGCTTCTTGAAACTAAGAGGTTCGTACGGTACTGCAGGTAACGCAAGTATTTCAGGAGCTCGTTTCCCATACCAAACAAAAGTTAACAGTAACGCCGGAACAACTTGGGGTCACGTAGGAAGTGGTATCAATATCACTCAGTTAGGTGCTGACAACCTTCGTTGGGAGGTTTCTCTGAAACAAAATGCCGGTATCGACATCAACTTCTTCAGAGATCGATTGAAAATTACTGCTGACGTGTTCCGCGATATCCGTGACAACATCTTCCAGCAAAAATTGAATATCCCGGGTGTTGCAGGTTACGTGACTACTCCTTACGGTAACGTAGGTAGCATGTACTCTTACGGAACGGATGGTAACTTCTCTTTCTATCAGCCAATTAACAAAGATATGGACTTTACGCTGAGAGGTAACTACACATTTGCTACCAACCACGTAAAACACTTCGACGAAGCACAACAACCATACGCATACTTGAACCGTACAGGTTATCCTTGGGGAGTTCAGCGTGGTTATATCGCTATGGGACTTTTCGAAAATGAAGAAGATATTACTACCAGCCCAACACAATCTTTCTTTGGAACTTACCGCGTAGGTGACATTAAGTATAAAGATGTGAACGGTGACGGACGTATCAACGAACAAGACCAAGTGCCATTGGCTCACGGTAGTGTTCCTCCACGTTTGATGTACGGTTTTGGTGGTGAGTTCCGCTACAAACATTTTACTGTAGGTATGATGTTCAGAGGAACTGGAGCTGCTGAATACTTCCGTGCAGGAACAGGATACAACGACGGTTGGATTCCATTCTACAACGGTAGCGAAGGTAACGTATTGAGTATTTTCAAAGACAAATCAATCTATTGGTCTCCAGAAAATCCAGATCCAAACGCGATGTTCCCACGTCTTTCTTACGGAAACAACCAGAACAACTCACAACTTTCTACATTCTGGAAAGCCGACGGTTCTTACATTCGTTTCCAAGAATTGAACTTAGCTTACAATTTTGTTGATTTAGCATTCTTCAAACCACTTGGTATCAGCTCAATCAACGTTCAATTTGTAGCCAATAACTTATTTACAATTGATAAGGTGAAATATTTTGATCCGGAACAAGCTCGTTTCAACGGGGGTGCTTATCCAATTCCGGGAAGATATTCGCTGCAATTCTATGTTAACTTCTAATTTTAGAAAAATAGACACATGAAAAAAATAAAATATATAGTAATTGTTGCGCTATCCGCTGTAATGTCACTATCATTTCAGTCTTGTAACTTCTTGAACGTAGATAATTACTTCTTGGATACAATGAGCGAGGATAGCATTTTTGCCAGCAAACTAAATGCTGAGAAATATTTGTTTAACGTTCCAACCATGTTCCCTGACCAGGGTGCAATTTGGGGAGGAAGCTTTACTCCGGGTCAGTTGGCATCTGATGAGATGACTGCAAACTGGAGAACCAGTGAATTCCCGGGAATTTCATTTACCATTGGTCAGATTAACTCAAGAAACCTGGCATCATTCAATATCTGGAGCAATATGTATAAAATCATTGCCAGATGTAATTATATGATGGCTAATATTGACAGAGTGCCTGATATGATTCTTTCTGAAAGACAAGAATATCTTGGATATGTACACTTTATCCGCGGATGGGCTTATTACCACTTGCTTCAAAACTGGGGACCTCTTTACATCGTGTACGATGAAGTATTTACTTCAATGGCTACACCGGATGATTTCAATAAAGAGCGTGCTACTTATAATGAATCAGTAGATTACATTGTAAGCGAATTTGAACAAGCTGCAAGAGCAATTCCAAGAGATGTAAAAACCAACGAAATTGGTCGTCCTACAAAAGGAGCTGCTATGGCTTTGATAGCTCGTCTTCGTCTTCAACAAGCGAGTCCTACTTTCAACGGTGGACAAGGCGGACGTTATTTCGAGCCTTGGAAACGTAAATCAGATGGTCAAAACTATGTAAGCCAAGTTCGTAACGACAGTTTGTATGCTCTTGCTGCATTTGCTGCAAAACGTGTAATGGAAATGGGTTATGCTTTGAATACTATAGAATTGACAGTAGAAGAGCAAGAAAACGAAGTGCTACTTAAACTTGATTCTACCGTAGCTGCAGAATGGCCTGGTAATTTCCCTGATGGACCACATGGCATCAACGCATATAAATCTTACAAAGAAATGTTTGACGGTGAAATGGTAGTTCGTAATATCAAAGAATTTATTTGGGTACAACCAGTTTCCGGACAAGTAGCTTCTTATACTCGTCACTCATTCCCGGTAAATATCGAAGGATGGGGTGGTATGTCAATTCCACAACGCGTAGTTGATCAGTTCTACATGGCTAACGGTGAGCCTTATGATGTTAATCAAGGTGTTTCCGGAGCAGCATCAGAATTCACTCAAAGACCATTTAACTACTGGGGATACAACTTGCCGAGAGATGTGCATAAAATGTACGTAGGTCGTGAGCCACGTTTCTATGCTAACGTTGGTTTCTCCGGAAGACTTTGGACAAACTATAGCTCTACAGCAGAAGTAACTTCTAATAAAGGTGCTAACCTGATTGTAAGATATGAAAATCCAACTACAGACATAGGTCGTAAACCAAAAGATGGAACTCAAACTAACCAGAATGACTTTACAAGTACAGGTTACGTTCCTGTAAAATACATCAACCAATCTGACGCTTGGAACCAAGGACAAATTGAGCCTAAACCATTCCCAATCATCCGCTATGCTGAAATTTTGATGGCTTATGCAGAAGCATTGAACGAATTGGAAGGTAAATCAATAACTATCACTGGTTTTGATCCGATTACCGGTTTGGAAAAAACTGAAACATTCACTCGCGATGAAACAGAAATTGCAAGAGCATTCAATCAAATTCGTTTCCGCGTAGGTCTTCCAGGACTTAAAGTAGTTCCTGCACGTGAAGAAATGTTCTCATTGCTGCAAAAAGAATATCAAATTGAATTCTTAAACGAAAACAGAAGATATTTCGATACTCGTCGTTGGGGTATTTATGCAAACGACCAAGTAAGAAGCAACTGGCAAGGTATGAACATGCAGTCAACTAAGAAAAGTGATTTCTATGTAATTCAGTTTGCTAACACTCAAAATCTTCGCGACAGAAATATCGAACCAAAAATGCTTTGGTTGCCGATACCGCAAGACGAATTGTTGAAAATGCCAAAAGTAGATCAAAATTACGGTTGGGATAGATAATAACAAAAAAAATAATACGATAGATATGAAGACAAATAAAATATATGTATTGGCAATCTTGTTATTGTCCTTAGGATTTGCAGGATGTGAAAAGTTTGACTTTGAAGCTGAACAATATAAAAATGT
>CAZCIU010000076.1:0-12317 GCA_964498765.1 uncultured Paludibacter sp.
ATCACCTTTTGACTGCCAGTCAAACGCTCTAGCCAGATGAGCTAATCCCCCAGATTTTTTAATTTGCAGTGCAAAGATAATCAATTTTGGAATTAAATCCGTATTTTTGCATATAATTTAGTTAAAATCTTATGTTGATATACAATACAACCTACTTAGTGGCCGATAGACAGTTTGGTCCGTGGATGAAATGGGTAAACGAAGTGCATATTCCTTTTATGCTTGAGTGCGGTTTTTCAAAACCTCAAATCGCCAAAGTACTTTCTGCCGATCCGGAGCAGGAGGGAACTTCCATCACCGTTCAGTTTCATATTCCCGATTTCTTGCAATTGAGCAATTGGGATGAAGAACATGCCGAAAGTGTGCTGGGTGGATTAGCTGAGCGATTTGGCTCGGATGTGCTGGCATTTTCTACAGTCTTAGAAATTTTGTAATACAGAATGGCAATAAATAAAGAGCGCATAATACTTGGCATTGACCCCGGAACCACGGTGATGGGCTATGGCTTAATTCGTGTAAACGGGAATAAAGCCGAACTGATTGCTATGGGTGTGCTGGAACTAAAGAAATACATCGACCATTATCATAAACTTCAGAAAATTTTCAGCCGAACGCTTTCATTGATTGATGAATTTAAGCCGGATATTTTGGCGGTGGAAGCTCCATTTTTTGGGAAGAACGTGCAATCCATGCTCAAACTTGGGCGCGCTCAAGGAGCAGCAATATCTGCCGCGCTTTATCGGGATTTACCCATTTACGAGTATGCTCCGCTCAAAATAAAAATGTCCATCACCGGCAATGGAAGAGCCTCAAAGGAACAAGTGGCTGATATGATACGCCGCTACTTGAAAATTCCACAAGAAAATATGCTTCCGCAGCTCGATGCAACCGACGGACTGGCGGCTGCTTATTGTCATTTCCTGCAAATGAACACTCCTTTCCAGGAAACCGAATACAAAAGCTGGAAAGACTACATCAATAAAAATGAAAGTAAAGTAAAAGGCGGAACGAAGAAGAATTAGCCCATTAAATCAACTTCTTATTCACAGTAAGCATAGTATAAGGTAGAAAAACAAAAAACACACTTTCGTCAACAGAAAGTGTGTTTTTTTTGTATTTGAAAATCGCTTAATCTTCGTCGTCCAGTACCTCGAAGGTGATTTTTACATTCACACGATATTCTTTGATATCACCGTCTTCTACAACGGCAGATTGCTCTTTTACATACACAGAGCGGATGCCTTTGAGTGATTTACTGGCAGATTTTACTGCATTTCTTGCTGCATCTTCCCAACCTGTTTTGGAGGAAGCTAAAATTTCGATAACTTTAAGTACGGCCATAATCTTAGTTTTTTAAGTTTATAAGTAAAACGCAAAAATCCTTGGAAATGTTCGCATCGGACTAAATGAATTAATACAGCAAACCCTCTGACATCGTCTGCCGGAGGGTTTACATAAAATAAAACTATGAAATCGTTGAGTTTATCTTACTGAATTTCAAACAAAGGCTCATCCTGCATCACAGTAGCTCCTACAGTAGTATTTACGCGAACTACCGTTCCGGATCTTTCTGCAAGTACGTTGTTTTCCATTTTCATGGATTCCATTACCATCAGCACATCACCTTCTTTGAAAGCGTCGCCGGCGTTGAAGTTTATTTTCAAAATACTGCCCGGAAGTGGTGCGTTGATAGTTTTGGAGCTTGGTTTAGCAGTGATAGGCATTGGAGCCAGTTTTTCTGCCACTTTGTTTTCGCCCGGTTTGTTCTGTACCTCTTTGCGAACCAAAATCGGAGTTTTGGAAGCTTTAGGCGCCTGATGAAGCTTGATAGAATACGCGGTGCCGTTAACTTCCACGTCAGCCACATCTTCTTCTATATCATTGATTACTACGCTGTAATCTTTGTCGTTGATTGTGAATTTATATTTTTTCATTTTTAATAATAAGTCTAATTGTTATTATTTTATTTTTGCAGCCCATCGGTTCTGCAAACTCATTTTTATCTCAATACATTATTCATATTGTAAATTTTACTGCTCCATGGAGAGTAGCGTCTTTGAATACGCTCAATGGTAATCACGTTACTTTCCTTGTCGTGAACAGTTTGAGATAAGTAGAGATGCAATGCCATAAACGCGGCAATTTCTTCCTCCGAATTAGCTTCGGAAACGACTGCTGGTTTGGCGGCAACTGCCTGAGCTGTCTCGGTTTTTTCTTTCTTCATCAGAGAAATAGCTTCTTTATTTGCTTTCACATTTCTGCTAAACACATATACGGCTATTCCTAATCCCAGAAGTAAGAAAACAACCAACATTAATGGACCTCCTTCTAACATAATATTGCTGTTTTTTGAAGATTAATATTTAATTACAATGGAATGTTAGCGTGTTTGCGAGGCGGATTGACAACCTTCTTCGTTTGAAGAGCTTCAAATGCCCGAATAACACGGAAACGAGTATTACGAGGTTCGATTACATCATCAATGTAGCCATACGCTGCGGCTTGATAAGGATTAGCAAATTTATCTTTGTATTCTGCTACCTTTTCATCAATGTATGCTTTTCTTTCAGCCTCATCAGTCATAGCTGCTATGTTTTTGCCTTCCAGCACTTCGATAGCACCTGCAGCACCCATTACAGCAATTTCGGCTGTTGGCCAAGCGTAGTTAAAGTCACCACGAAGTTGCTTGCTGCTCATCACGTCATGCGCACCACCGTAAGATTTGCGGATAGTTACAGTCACTTTCGGGATGGTAGCTTCGCCGTAAGCAAACATTAATTTTGCTCCGTGAATAATGATACCAGCATATTCCTGACCAGATCCCGGCAAGAAACCCGGTACGTCAACCAGTGTAAGAACAGGGATATTGAACGCGTCGCAGAAACGTACGAAACGAGCTGCTTTACGTGATGCATCGCAGTCAAGTACGCCGGCAAGGTAGTTTGGCTGATTAGCCACGATACCGGTAGATGCACCGTTGAAGCGAGCAAATCCTACGATGATGTTACGAGCGTAATGGCGGTGAATTTCAAGGAATTCGCCGTTGTCCACGATACCGTGAATTACGTCTTTCATATCGTAAGGTTGGTTTGGATTATCCGGAATAATGCTGTTGAGCGTATCTTCCAGACGGTCGATCGGGTCGTTGCATTTTACCAATGGCGGCTCTTCCAGATTGTTTTGTGGCATGTAAGAAATCAGCTTGCGGATAAGCATGGTTCCTTCTTCTTCCGATTCCACTTTGAAGTGTGTAACACCGGATTTGCGGGCGTGAACGTCAGCACCACCCAAATCTTCGGTAGTGATATTTTCACCTGTAACTGATTTTACTACTTTTGGTCCGGTCACGAACATGTAGCTGTTTTCTTCAGTCATCAGGATAAAGTCTGTAAGTGCAGGAGAATAAACTGCTCCACCTGCGCAAGGGCCGTAAATAGCAGAAATTTGAGGAACTACACCTGAAGCCAGGATGTTTCTTTCAAAAATCTCGGCGTAGCCTGCCAGTGAAGTTACACCTTCCTGAATACGTGCGCCTCCCGAGTCGTTAATTCCGATAATAGGAGCACCCATTTTCATAGCCATGTCCATCACTTTACAGATTTTTTGAGCCATGGTTTCAGAAAGCGAACCACCGAAAACGGTAAAATCCTGTGCGTAAACGAATACGATACGACCGTCGATAGTTCCGTGTCCGGTTACCACGCCGTCGCCCATGTATTTTTCTTTTTCAAGACCAAAGTTTGTACAGCGGTGAGTAACAAACATATCCAGTTCTTCAAAACTACCTTCGTCAAGAAGTAAATCAATACGTTCGCGTGCAGTAAGTTTTCCTTTTTTGTGCTGAGATGCAATGCGTTTTTCACCACCACCTAATTTGGCTTGCACTCTTTTTTCAATCAGATCTGCAACTTTTTGTTGGTTTTTCATTGAGTTATTATTTTTAGTAAAAATTGAATTGATTCGATTTTGTATCTTGTAAGCTGCGTCGGATTAGCAACCTGCTTCTTTATTTGGGTTTTCACAAAGCTCGGTCAATACACCGATTGTGGATTTTGGATGCAAAAATGCAATGCTCAATCCTTCTGCTCCTTTACGAGGCGCTTTGTCAATCAGCTGAATGCCTTTTGTTTCAGCTTCTTTAAGTGCTTCAGCTACTCCGTCTTCCACTGCAAATGCAATGTGGTGAATTCCTTCGCCTTTTTTCTCGATAAATTTGCCTACAGGACCTTCCGGGTCGGTAGATTCAAGCAGTTCGATTTTTGTGTCGCCTACTTTAAGAAATGCAGTTTTTACTCGCTGGTCGGCTACTTCTTCGATTGCGTAGCATTTCAGACCCAAAACATTTTCGTAATAAGGAAGTGCATCTTCAATGCTTTTTACGGCGATGCCCAAGTGTTCGATGTGTGTAATTTTCATACGATTATTATTTTAATTTTATTTATTCTAAATAGTGATTAAAGAAATATTTCTTTATTAAACACTCTACAAAATTAGTCAATTTATATGGTATGGCAATAAAAGAAATGACTTTTTTGACACAAAAAAGGCGCTATTCCTTAAAATGAAATAACGCCTTTTGATTGAGTAAATTATGTAATTAAGTTTTCTTAAAACTTCTCCATTTTATTTGCTTAAATTATCGCTTGTGCTGCGTCTTCGGCAGATTTTTTTATCTGTTTCTGAAAATTTCGGGCAATATTGGATGCACGCGCTTTGGCTTCGTTGGCTTTGCTGCCTTCAAACAGCTCATCTACAGTATCGTAGAATAATTCAAGCCACTCGCCAAACTGTACTTCTGTCATGGCTGTTTGTTTGCTCAGCGCAATATGTTTCCGCATCGGATTACCGAAGAAACTCTGCTCGTTGAACAGCGCGCTTGCCCAGAATGAGTGCATTCTCGGAAGGTGTTCGTCCCAGTTGAGCTTGGCAATATCATTGAAAATAAATCCCAAAACCGGGCTTTCCTGAACTTTGTAATAGAATGTATTTACCAGCAATTCTACGTCTGCTCGATTATTTATATCCTTTTTCATCAATCGCAATTTTCCATTTCGTAAATATAATATCCTTTTTCTCTTATGTCATCTTCCCAATGCGGTTTTATCATTTCCGTATGACAATAGGTGCATTCTTTGGAGGTGAGTGGCTGATTTTCTTGTCCTTTTGTTTTCAAATATTCTTTTCCGTAGCCGAAAATGACTTGTTCGTCGCGTATTTCGTCGGGTGCCATAATGTCAAAATGCATGATGGTTCCGTCTTTTTTCGTTACATAGGTGTCCCAAACTGCTATTTTCATAATAAAATCTTTATGTGTAAAATCACTGTTCACTTAATTTTGAAACAGAATTACATCACAAATGTTCGTTGATTAACAATTGTTCGTACGTTTAAATGTTTATACGTTTATACGTTTATACGTTTATAGGTTTATTCGTTCATTCGTTTCTGCACCCAAACACCCAAACCTCCAAACCTCCGAACTACTCAACCACTCAACCAATTACTGCTTCGGTTCTACTCGGTGGCTCATCATCCACTGAATACCGAATTTATCGGTAAACATGCCGAAGTATTCGCCCCAGAAAGTGACGTTGAGAGGCATGGTAATTTGTCCGCCTTCGGATAGTTGATTGAATAGTCTTTCGGCTTCTTCCTTGCTGTCTGCACTGATAGAAAGTGAGAAATTATTTCCCTGCTTGAAGCCGGCTGACCATTCTCCGCCGATGTCGCTGCCCATAATAGTAGTTTCCTGGCTGATTGGAAGTGAAATGTGCATAATTCTGTCGCCAAATTCAGCAGGAACCGGCTTGCCGCCATCAGAAGGCATGTCTTTGAAACGACCTACATAAGGAAAATCGCCGCCAAATACAGCTTTGTAAAAATTAAATGCTTCTTCGCAATTGCCGTTGAATGTGAGATAAATATTAACTTTTGCCATTGTTTTGAGTTTTTTTAATTCGTTTGTTTATTGATTTATTTGAGAGAATTTCTAAAAATTATTTTTCTTCGGCCATTCTTTTGGCTTTTTCCAGTCCGAGAGGGAATTTTACATCCATATGCGCTCTGTCATTCTCGGTCACGTCCACTTCAGCGATAATCAGCGTTTTTCCATCTTTTTCTTTTATCGAATATCCTTCAAAAGCACCTGTCCATTTTTCCGAATTTTCATCAATTGGTTTTTCCACGTGATTTTCTACCTCACCTATGTGCATAAAAAGTACGTGTTGATTTGGAATGTGAAAAATCACATCGCTGTACATTCCATCGCCTTCAGGAGTTAGGAAATGCACTCTGCCGCTCGGTTTCAGCTCGCCGGTGTAGTAAGTTCCTTCACAAAAAGCCGAAGCCCATTCCTTGTAGTTTTCGTGTTTCATCAGTACGTCCCAGACTTTTTCTACCGTAGCATCCACTTCAATCTGATAAACTACTTTTCTCAGACCGTAGATGTAGTTTTTCAAAACAGCCATAAAGCCATCCCAGCCCATTTGGTAGTTTTCAGGTGCAAAATCAGGTCCTGCATCGTAGAAATTTTCCGTACCTTCGTGTTCCAGAACAACTTCTGTTGCGCCGTCTTTTTCATTTAAGAACCAGCTAACCACGCTTATGCCGGAAGTTTTGTCAGGATGCGTCCAGGTATGAGAAAATTTCTTATTAGGAATAATTTCTTTGATGGTGCATTGGTGGTGAAACTGCCTGGCATCGCCCGGTTCGTAGAAATTAAACACGGCTCCTTCTTTCAATTCAAAATCCGGAATGTCAAAATACCACTCTTTCATTTCGGCTTTGTCGGTCAATGCCTGCCAGATTTTGGCTGCCGGAGCTTTTATTGTAATGCTTGATTTTATCATTTTGATTTTTTTGTTTTTACAAAGAATGCGACAATTAACGAAGTTGCAAGCCCCATTCCAAAGGTGAATATTGTGCTTTGAATAGCAAAATTCTTATAATTAAATGCTTTTTGAGCAGCCTCGATACTTTTGTAATGTCCGGTTCGAACGGAGGCTTCTATTACATTGCTGAAATATTCCGGAGTGATAACGTATGAAATTATCCATTGCGTAAGCGGAGTGAAAATGGTGATTATCAGCGTTATAATTATCCCTGAAACCAATCCTTGAAGATAGTTCATCAGTCCGAAAAAATCATTTTTCTTTTTGTCGAGCAATGCAAAGACATATATCAAAATAGCCGGAATGGCATACAAATTTGTGAGGTAATATTGCTTTTGATGTGTTTATCGTGCAATCCGACCAGTTTTTCAAGCGCCATCCACGCTAAAGTCATGGCGATAAAAATAAACGCCCACTTGATTTCAATTTTGAATTTTCTCATAAAATCGTATTATTTGTTTTCTAAAATTGCTTTCAATTTATCCAATCCGGTTTGAAAATCACCGCCAATCATTTTATCAAAATCCATAAACAGCAGGGTGATATTCATCGGATATTTCATGCTGCCATCAAAGCCCCATTTCACCAATGTAGTGCTGTCTGTCAATGCCTCGGTGGTCATATAGGCTTTTTCGGTTGATGGGAATGGCTTGATAAATCGGAGTTCGTAGTTGATGCGTTTTCCATCTTCGATGCTCAGAATTTCCTGCTCGCCTGCACCCACATTTTCATCCTGACTTTCCCAGGCAGACACAAAACCCACTTCGCCATCCGTGCCGGTGTAGGTTTTCTTCATATTTGGATCCATACTTGCCCATTTGCTGAAATTGTCCTGATTTTTCAGAAGTTTCACGTAATCGAACACTTCCGATTTTGATTTATTGATGCTGACTTCCTTTTCTACAGCGTAATCTTTGGACACAAAAATAGCAATGATTAAAGGAAGTGCAATGAGAATGGCAAGCACCAGAAGGATGCGTTTTAAAGTCTTCATTTTTAGATGTTTTGTTGTTTTAAAATTAGTACTAATCGTAGGAAAATTCACAACAGAAAAACCATCAATATTGTTTTACAAAATGAATATATATTCATCCTAATTCATCGAAACTTTTCAAATCGGGTAAACCGCTGAAAAATTCGTTCAACGAAAAATGATAATTGACTACGACGCCGCGATGTTCGCCATCCACCACATCGCCTTTTCCGGAAGCACGGCGAAAACGGCGCGAATCTGTACTGTCATCTGTGCGAATAGTACGTAAAACCTCGATATCCTGCGAATAAAATCGCTTGAATTCCGGATTTGGACCGGTGATGCAAGGTCGTCTTATCAGGCACCAAGTGATGAAAATGGGAATTTGAATGTCATCTTTGATGGTAAAATAGCGCTCCAAATCGCTGAGATTGCAAGCCAGTGTTTCTGAAGGAATAAGGCCGGAATGCGGAAGAACTCGGCGGATAGACATAAACGTTCGTGCCTGGCCTTTTATCTCGATGTAGAGCAGGATTTTATTCGTTTTTCGGCTTTTGATTTCAATGTCGGGATAGCCGGGAAGCTCTGTTTTAGATGCAAAAAGATTGGGGAACTTTTCATTAATATAACTGATTACACGGTTTTCAATGGCTTCTGAAAAGTTCACATCTCTTTCAAAATCAAACTGTTCTACCGTCTTGCCGTCGCAGCGTGTCGGGCAAGCATCGCAGTCAAATTTATAGGAAGCTATTTTCTTATATCTCATAATAAATGCCTTAATAATCAGTTGCTTATGCTATTCTTTCAGTTCAATTTCCTTATAGGCCGATGAATTGGAATTGATAAATTGCTTGTCGTAATCCAGCCGAAGCTGGTCAATGCTAATCAATTTGTCGCCACGCTTAACGTACCAATAGGTCCAGCCGTTGTTGTTGGATTTTTTGAGAATGGCAGCGCTGATTTTGTGAATGGAACCGACCGTACCTTGGAGTGAAATGGAGGCATCAGCCTGAACTTGCGCGCTGAATTTTTCGTCTTTGGAGTAAAGAATTTCGCCAATTTTCACAAAGCCTTTTTCTATCAAATTGCCAAAAGGAACCTTCGGCTTGCGTTTTTCTATTTTGTACTCCAAGACATCCGCATCTACCGGAATAACCTCTTGCAGTCTTTTATTGGCAACTTCAATGTAAAATTCCTCCCGCTCGAAAGCAATGAAATGTCTTCTCAGTAATTTAGCAACCGCAGCCGTAGTACCACTTCCCGAAAATGGATCCAGCACGATGTCGCCCGGATTGGACGAAGAAATCAGCACGCGATAAAGCAACTCGATTGGTTTTTGCGTGGAATGCGCTTTTTGCCCGTCCACTTTTATCCGTTCGCTGCCCTGGCAAATCGGAATCAGCCAGTCGCTGCGCATCTGCAGGTCGTCGTTCATCACTTTCATGGAGTGATAGTGAAATGTGAATTTGGCAGATTTTGACTTGGATGCCCAAATCAGTGTTTCATGCGCGTTGTTAAATCGGGTGCCTTTGAAATTGGGCATTGGATTGGTTTTTACCCAAATAATATCGTTCAAAATCCAATATCCGATGTCCTGAATGATTTTTCCTACTCTGAAAATATTGTGATACGAACCAATCACCCAAATGCTTCCCGTAGGTTTTAGAACGCGGTAACATTCACTTAACCAATTGTTTGTGAAATTATCGTATTCTTCGAAAGTATCAAATTTATCCCACTCATCCGTCACGGCGTCCACTTTTGTTTGGTTTGGGCGGTACAGTTCGCTGTTGAGCTGCAAGTTGTAAGGCGGATCGGCAAAAATCAGATCAATCGAATTGTCGGGTAGTTTTTTCAACAATTCTACACAATCTCCCGGGTGGATTTTATTGAGTTCCAAAGTTCCTAACATCATGTTTTGCTAAATTTTATTTCAAAAATTACAGTTGTCCGATAAAAAAAGTAAATTGATATTCCAAGGTGTTTTGATTAAGTCAACATAATCTACTTCTACTTTTTGGTTTTGCTTTTAACTTCGTAGAAGTTTTCTTTGCATAAGCCCCGGATTTATCCGGGGATAAAAAAGTGCTAATAAAAACTAAACTCTGTAAGAGTTTTCCATCTAAACCAGATAACGTTCATCCCATTCGATTCCATTTTCTATTAGAATTTGTTTTAATTCTTCTGTAAAAGTCATTTTGTGATGATGTTCTTTTTGATTAATGTAATTAATGATTTTATCCTTATCTCTCAAACTATATGTTATTGCACAATATCCTTCTGCCCATGATTTGAAATTTGGGAAATATCCGGATTTTTTCATCCATATATTAGAGGCTGTTTTTATCTCTTTAATGTAATCTGACAAAGCGGTTGATGGATGTAAATCTGATAATATATGTATGTGATCTTTTGTGCCATTAATCCTATAAAGTACACAATTCCTATTATTAATTATACCCCATATGTAACGAAATAATGCTTCGTGATGTTCTTCTGTTAAGCTTTGTTCTCTGTTATATGTTCCGAAAACGATATGATAAAGAATTTGTCGAAAACTATTCATAGCTTTTATTATTTGGTAAACTCTTACAGAGTTTATATGGTTTTTTGATCTTCTTCCCCCGAATAAATTCGAGGGTTATTTATAGGTTTGTCCTACGGACATTTTTTATTGCAATACAGTATGATATACAAATCTGCAACAAAATGTACATTGAATATATTTTATTTTTGAAAATACAAATGTACATTTTCAAAATATTGTTATAGGACACTAATGCTCAAAAATAAGCAATTTATTTCAGAAAATGCCATTTCCCTAAAAAACAAAGCAGAAATCCGAAGTCGAATTTCTGCTAGTATGCTTTGTTTTAGTAGGTTTAGAACCTTAAACTTGCCAAACTTTCGTCTTTGTCAAAAACCTTTTTAGCAAAAGGACAAAGCGGAAGGATTTTCAGATTATTTTCTCGTGCAAATTCTACGGCTTTCATTACCAATTCTTTGCCATAGCCTTTTCCTCCAAACGCAGGATCAACTCCTGTGTGGTCAATGATAAATGCTTTGTCCTGTATCCAGGTGTAAGTCATTTCTCCGGCAAATTTTCCGTCTTCAAAAATCTCGAAAACGCCTCGTTTGTCGTTGTCTTTTTGTTTGATTTCAGTCATGCTTAGTCTTTTTTAATACTCAAAGCTCCTGAAGGACATTTTGCAACCTGATCAATCATTTCTTGCGATGTAGCATGCTCCATTTTTATCCAAGGTCTTTCCTGTGGATTGTAAACCTTGGGCAAGGTGCGTACACACACGCCAGAGTGCGTACAAAGCTCCGGCGTCCATAGAATGGTAATTTCCCCGTTGGTGTATTCTTTCGTTTTCATTTTTGAGAATATTTTTGGTGTAAAGTTAAAACAATTGATGGGGTGGGAAAGTTTATAGCGGGAAAGGGTTTTGCGTTCGGGAGTGGCTTTTGTCCCGTGACAAAACGTGGTCCGTGAGCTGGGGAGTAGCTTTTTCACATGTGCAAAACGTGGTCCGTGCGTCGAGGAGTGACTTTCTTCACTTAAAAAACTTGGTCCGTGAGTCGGGGAGTGGCTTTTGTCACGTGACAAAACGTGGTTCGTGCGTCAAGGAGTGACTTTCTTCACTTAAAAAACTTGGTCCGTGAGTCAAGGAGTGACTTTCCTCCGGTGAGGAAACGTGGTGCTGGTGGCGAGGAATGACTTTCCACATTGTGGAAATTAGGTCTAGAGTCCGGGGAGTGGCTTTCCTCCGGCGACAAAACGAGGTGCTGGGTTTGGGGAGTGGCTTCCGATACTGCTGTTTTATGTTTTTCCTGCTCTGACGACCAGCGCACGGATAAATATCCGCGCGAGCGGGGGGAAGCTTATTACACTTTATCCGAAAGCAATTACATAATAGTCGGAAGTCATTTTTATTTATTCGGAGTTCGATACAACTTAGTCGTTGAATCAGTTTCTTATTTCTTTTTTTGAATATTAGTGATTTTGATTAGGTTTGTTCCTGTTAATTTTACGCCAGGGCTTATAAAACATTGATTTGTCTCTTTTTCATTACTGATTTCTCCACTAATAAGAACGTTTAAGCCGTCAACTCTAAATTCCTCTGGAATTCTTTCAGCGGGATAAATAGCAAAAATTCCTTCTGGGTAATTTTCTAATTCAATAGAAAAAGTATCTGGTCTTGAAAAATCAAAACAACCTTTCACAATAGTTGCAGAAACATTATGGAGTTTCTTTTCAAGTAAAGGGTCGTTGTTGCTACATGCAGAGCACATTATCCCCAAAAACAACAGTGTTGGGATTAAGAAATTCTTTTTTGTCTTCATAGTTGCATTTTGTAATTGACAGTTCATAATATTTCTTCACGTAAAATAATCTAAATCTTAGCTAAGACATTGTTATATTTCTTTTTTTTTCGGCTTGCTGCTAACGG
>CAZCIU010000077.1:0-8721 GCA_964498765.1 uncultured Paludibacter sp.
CTGCAAAACTTTTTGAACTGTTTTTTATGCTGAATTTGTAATAATTGGACTAAGCGGTTGAATATGTGAGGGATAAAATTAGGAAAAATTTGGACAATTATGAAAAAGAATTGAAACAATTCCAATTAATACCATATAGATATAAGGAAAAATCCTGCTTCATGACTGAAACAGGATTTCAAACTACATATAATATATAGTAAATCAACAAGGCACCCACACGCTGACATTTCCGGCGGGGCAAGCAAAATTTCCCCAACCGTTCTCATCAATTGTAACTTTATGCTCAAACCGACCTAACAAATCATAAAATTCTTGTCCGGCATAATGCCCGCCGACCTCCATCGGTTTCTCGTAAGCGTCTTTATTACTTAATATTACCGCACAGCCTTGGTGCTCGCCATCGCCTTCACGTGTCCAGCCAAGGCAGTTTGCATCTTCAAAATAATCCCGTTGCATTCCGTAGGCGTAATCTTTACGTGCTTTCAAAAGACCTTCGATGCCGTCCGTTTTATCCAAGAATATCTCGTATTCATTGCCATCAGCTCCGTGATCTTTGTAATGAGCACCAAACAAATCCGGATAAAAAATGCACGGATAACCATCCTGACGAAGCAAAATAAGCGCATAAGCCAACGGTTTGAACCATTTTTCCACCGGATCATCGAGCGATTGAAGCGGTTGTGTGTCGTGATTATCTGTAACGGTCACGGCTAATTGCGGAATGGTATTTACCAGTGTTTCGTCAAAAATTTGTCGTAAATCGTAATTTGAGCCACTCACAGACGCTTTTCGGATATTATGATGAAACGACGAATCGAACAAGCTCATACTGCCTTTCGTTGCTTCGATGTATTTTAATAACAAATCCAACTGTCCCGGTGCCCAATATTCTCCAACCGCAAAAATATTTTCTCCTGTATTCTGGCGCAAATTATACAGCCATTCCTGATAAAATGTGGGTGACTGGTGCTTTACGGCATCCAAGCGCACGCCCGTAAATCCGACCGTATCATGATACCATTTTCCCCAATAATTCAATTCCTCTCTCACAAACGGGTTTCGATGCTCAATGTCGTTGTACATTAAATAATCGTAATTGCCTTTTTCATCATCAATCATTTCTTCCCAACCATCGCCGTGGTCGTGGATGATCTGATAAATTGCGTCATCGTCGTCATTTTCAGCGTAATCCACTCCGGTAAAGCAATTAAAATCCCAGTTAAAATCAGAATATTTCGTTCCCCTTCCGGGAAAAGTAAACTTGGTATATGCCTCAATTTCAAATGGTTCACTCACGTTGTGCTGACGATTATTTTGGTCCACTTTTGTAACATGAAATCGCTCCTTCTCATCGCCGCCGGCTTTGTGATTAAGCACAATATCCACAATTGTGCCAATTCCACGCTCTTTCAACGCGTTGATGGCTTCAATGTATTGCTCTTTTGTACCGTATTTCGTCGGGATGGTTCCTTTTTGATCAAATTCCCCCAAATCAAACAAATCATAAGGATCATAACCGACCGAATATCCTCCGCCACTTGCTTTGTACGCAGGCGGAAGCCAAACGGATGTAATTCCTAACTCTTTCAAATAATCTGCTTGTTTTTTCACTTCTTCCCACAATTTTCCGTCTCCTTCGGAGTACCAATGGAAAAACTGTATCATTGTTCCGTTCATATATTAATGGTTTTGGTTATGTAATTATTAACAAGCAAAACGCCATTTAGTTAGTCTAAAAGCATTAAAAAAGTATGACAACGAAGCCGTTTTTCTATAAAAACAGTCTTTAACTCCACATTTTCAGGACGTTAATTTAAAATAGAAAAATCCATTTTCTTTTCAGAAAATGGACTTTTCAAACCTATCTAATCTAATATTAATTATTTTGCTTCTTTCATCTTTTCGTTTTTTACAAACATCCACAGCACGCCCGATATCGCCAAAGTAATCATACAAATAGCAAAAACAACCGATTTATCCGCTGCATTATTTACCACTTCGCCCATCTTGAAGCTGGCAACCATCTGCGGAAGTACTACGGAAAGATTGAAAATCCCCATGTAAAGTCCCATTTTGGTCTGATCCACTTTTTCGCTCATAATGGCGAATGGCAGTGAAACCACCGAACCCCAACCGATACCGGCAATGGCAATAAATACATAATATAATAAAGGTGTATTTGCCAGGAAGAAAATTCCGCCGTAGCCAATCGCCATGATAAAAATTGCGATGTAGTGCGTTTTTACCATGCCGATTTTCTTTGCAATCGGATTAAGCACAAAAGCTGGCAACACGGCACTCACCAAACTTAATATAAAGAATGCCAACGAATTAACCTTTCCGGCAGCATCGCCAAGTCCCATTTTTTCACTTAAAAAGAAAAATGCGTAAATAAACATCGTCTGCACGCCAACCCACGTAAACGAGTGAGCCAGAAGTACTTTTTGATATTCATTCGTGTTTTTTGGAAGACGAAGAGCATTCATCAATACCATAATCCCGGTAATGATAAATACGGCCAAAGAGAATACTTCAACAACACCCAATTGGATGCCTCCCAAGTGAATTTTTACTGGGATATCTATTCCAAACAATTTAGAAATCAGCACGTAAACTCCATAAATCAAAAGTCCGGTCAGCGGGAAAAGCGAAATCAAAATATCTTTTCCGGTTGATGCATCGCCTTCTTTTTTGGTATCGTCAGTATTAGCCAAATGCCTTGGTTCTTCAATCAAAAACGCCGGAATAATAGCCGTGAAAAGCGTAATGGCTGCTCCGATATAAATCAACGCCATATTTCCCAAAATTCCGCCAATAAAATACGCCAACACCCCGAACGAGCCGGAAATGGTCTGCATCCAGGTGAAACCTTTGCCGCGTTCTTCCATCGTGGTACAGTCTGCCACCAGCGAACGCGTTGGGTTCATGCTCACATTGATAGACAGGTCGAGAAGCAACGCAACGATAATCGCGATAGCCATAAGGCCCTCTTTCGGGTCGTTTCCGCTGGCAAAAATGCTTTGGATAATGCCTAAATTCGGCAATGCAAGCAACATCAAAGCTGCCAGCAAACTTCCAATCACAATCCACGGACGGCGACGACCGCCCATAAACCACAGTTTATCCGAAATCAGCCCTACGATGGGTTGTGCGATAATTCCGGCAATGGGTCCGGCTGCCCACACAATTCCGATTTCGTGAATATCCAGCCCGTATTTGGTGGAAAGTATCCAGCTCAGTGCAGAAATCTGCACCGATAACGCAAATCCCATAGCTGTGGAAGGCAAACTCAACAGCACGAAAAATGGATTTGATTTTCTTTTTTGTATGTCTAACATGTTAGTAGTTGAATAGTTAATTTGTTAAGTAGTTGAGTAGTATTTTTTTTTGCAATGCTCAATGCGTACAGAATTCCCATCAGACGGACTGTCGAAAGGCACATTTACTTATACTAATTGAATATGATTATTTCCTGCAATGTTAGTTATTTTAAAATAAATAGAAATCAGGATTTTGAAAATTAAAAACAAAACAGCAGTGCAAACGTTTGAAATTGAGAAAATATCTGAACTCCCGAAATAATCGGGACTATAATGATTTACGTGATTATAAAAATGAAAAAAGTGTCTAATGACACCTTGGTATGTATTGACTTTTTCGAAAAACATATGAATGACTGCTTTTCTTATCATATGGTATAATGTTCATACATCATCTTGCTACTTTACACAAGCGGAATTTTTTTAGCACTAAACTTCATTAAATGCACAAAACTTAAATTTTGCACTTCACAGCCAAAGAAGTATAAGACACTCACTTTTGCAAAATGGATATTGTGGCAGTTTTTTACCCTACTCCATAGTAGTTATCCAAAAAGTCTCTAATATCAGTCAACGTTTCTAATTCTTCCATAAAATATTGTGCTTCACTCGTATTGTAGAACTCAAATGCAGTAATTTTTTTAACACAGTCATACTCTCCAATTAGATTATCGAGAAGCATCAAGCAACCATAACCAACTTCGCCTCTGTTTTCCTCCGTTAAAATGTCAGAAAAGATTTGAATATATAGATTGTTTTCTTCTCGCAGTGCTCGAAACCAAACGGTCTTTGGGTCGAGAGTAATTTCTTTTACTTTAATAGTTATACTATTTATCTTTTCTCTCTGAACAGGTTGTCTGAAAGCAACGAAGTCCCATTTGTCAATTTTAGGTGCATGTTTTATTATCTCTTTTACTATCTCGAAATTATCTTCAATTCCATCAGCCGAGATAGTCATAATTATTACGTTACCATTTTTCTCAAACTCGACAGCAAGTCCAGTTTGAATTTTTCTTAATTCTATTAACACTTTGTCTATTAAGCCATAGTCTCCGTCTGTAATCCTTTCTAATTTAAACTGTTGGTTTGTAAACCATTCCCAGAATTGTATAATCATATTTTCTTTATCATCACTTTTCTTGATAGCACTAACATGTCTACTTAAATTGCCCACATCTTCATTATTTGGTTCGGTGCTACGCACCTTTATATATCATAAAAACTCAAAGCTACCAATAGTTCAGTGCTACGCACCTATTTGATTAAAAAGCTTCGTAGTAGCATACTATTTGCTGTTAATATTCCATTTTGAGAAAAGGTGCGTAGCACCGATCCATGGCTTCCTCTTTCAATAGATAAAAATGTTACGTCAACCTACCAATGGATGCTGAATAAAATCGATACACAGAATTTACCCAAACAATTCCCTATTCAGACCATCAATATACTCCAACAACTCTTCCCTACCCTGTTTATTTTCGCTCGAAGTAAGGAAAATCGGCGGCAATTCTTCCCAGCTTTCCAGCAGTTTTTCTTTGTAGGCTTCCACGTTGGCATTGCCGCGCGTAGGTGATTGCTTGTCCATTTTAGTGAAAACGATAGAAAACGGAATGCCGCTCACGCCAAGCCATTCCATAAATTCAAGGTCAATTTGCTGCGGCTCGTGGCGACTGTCAATCAACACAAAAAGATTAGTAAGTTGCTCACGCATAAGGATGTAACTCTCTATAATTCGTTTGAGCTGTTCGCGCTGTTGCTTGCTGCTTCGGGCGTATCCATATCCCGGCAAGTCCACCAGATACCACGAATTATTGATCCAGAAATGATTTATTAGCAACGTTTTCCCCGGTTTTCCGGAAGTCATCGCCAAGCCTCGTTTGGCGGTAAGCATATTGATAAGGGAAGATTTTCCCACGTTGGAACGCCCGATAAAAGCGTATTCCGGATAATTTCCGGCAGGGCATTTCCGATAATCGGTATTGCTGATTGAGAATTCGGCTGTTTTTATTTCCATGTTTTAGTTGACAGGTTGACAAGTTTACGAGTTTACAAGTACACAAAAAAGCAATGCGAGCAAAACGGATTATTAGTTTACTCGTTATCTTTGTTTACTTGTTTACTCAAATACAATCCCACAAAAGTAAGCAATCCATTTAACATAAGCAATTCATAGCCAAAAGAATATCCCCAATATTTTTTGCTGACGAAGTTCAATGCGTAGCAAATAACAGGCGAAAAAACGGCGATATACGGCACCGCTTTATCGTTGGTTTTCATTTTGGTAAATAATCCGAACGCGTACAATCCCAGCAGCGGGCCGTACGTGTACGAAACGATGGTATAAATGGCATCGATGATGCTTTTGTCGTTTATTTCTTTGAATATAAGTATGATAGCGATAAATGACACTGAAATCAAGATGTGGATTTTTCGGCGGATTTTAACCGCTTTTTGTTCATCGTTCAGTTTTTCAATTCCCAAAATATCGACTGAAAAGGAAGTTGTGAGTGCAGCCAAGGCCGAATCGGCGCTGGAAAATGCGGCGGCAATAATTCCAATCACAAACAGCACATAAACCGTATTTCCAAGGTATTGCGTAGCAAAAAGCGGCAGAATTTCATCCGAAGTCGGCGGAAGTGCAATGCCGTTTTGAGCGGCAAGCATCAGCAACATCGCGCCCAGCGTGAGAAATAGAAAATTAATCGGCACAAAGGCAATCCCGTACCAATACATATTTTTTTGCGCGTCTTTCAGCGTGCGGATAGTCAGATTTTTCTGCATCATATCCTGATCCAGACCCGTCATCACGATGGGAATAAACACGCCGCTCAAAAACTGTTTCCAGAAATTTTGTCGGCTTTGCCAGTCGTCAAACACGAAAACATCGGTCATCGGGCTGCTTTTTAGCGTAGCAAAAATTTCGGCAGCCGGCAGATTGATACGTTGCATTACCTGAAAAATAATCAGCACCAAAGCTGCAATCATTATTAACGTCTGGATGGTGTCCGTCCAAATAACCGTTTTGATGCCGCTGCGATGTGTATATAGCCAGATTAAAATAATCGTGCAACAAACGGTCAGCCAAAACGGAACGTTCCAAGCATTGAAAACGGTTTGTTGTAAAATCAGTGCCACAATGTACAGCCGAGCCGAAGCACCGATGGTTTTACCAAGCAGAAAAAAGGATGCACCGGTTTTGTAGGTTCTGCGCCCAAAACGTTCGTCCAGATAGGTGTAAATAGTGGTAAGATTGAGTTTGTAATAAAGCGGCAGAAGTACTTTGGCGATGACTATGTAGCCGAAGAAAAACCCCAGCACCATTTGCATATAGCCAAAACTGATTTCGCGCACCATTCCCGGTACGGACACAAACGTAACGCCCGAAATGGACGTACCAATCATCCCGATAGCCACCACCCACCACGGCGATTGGCGGTCGGCACAGAAAAACGCGTCGTTGCCGGTGCTTTTTCTACTCACAAAATGTGAAATAAGCAACAACACGGTAAAATACGCGACAATTATTATAAGTACGGAATAGCTTTGCATCAGTTGATTTTTGAGGTGCAAAGGTAGTTTTTAAAATTAGAAGGTAGAAATTAGAAGGTAGAAAAAGTGGATAGACGAGTTAGTGAAACCAGAATTTAACAAAGTCTTAATTCATGTTAGAAAAAACATCTCACAGTACACAAATACTAAAAATCTACATTTTTTCTCTATCTTTGCAGTTAATTTCCAAAAAGCTAAATGAACCAACTATATTCATCTACATTGCTCGAAAATGCAGTCAACGAGTTTGCCAAACTTCCCGGAATTGGGCGTAAAACGGCATTACGACTGGTTTTGCATCTCTTGAAACAATCGGAAGGCGATGTGGATCTTTTTGGGAATACGTTTATTCGCTTGCGCAAAGAAATTGTGTATTGCAAAGTTTGCCACAATATCTCTGACACGGAAGTTTGCCATATTTGTGCCAATCCGGGACGTGATGCGCAGACGGTTTGTGTGGTGGAAAATATCAAAGACGTGATGTCGGTGGAAAACACACAACAATACAAAGGGCTTTATCACGTGCTTGGCGGCATTATTTCGCCGATGGATGGCGTGGGACCGAATGATTTGGAAATTGAAAGTCTGCTGAAACGAGTTCAAGATGAAGATATTAAAGAGGTGATTTTAGCACTCAGCACTACGATGGAAGGCGACACGACGAATTTTTACATTTTCAGAAAACTTTCTCCGACAGGAGTAAAAATAACAACTATCGCACGCGGAATTGCCATTGGCGATGAGCTGGAATACGCCGATGAAGTGACCCTCGGACGCTCCATTGTGAACCGCGTGGAATTTACAAATTCATTTAAATAAACTAAGAATATGGAATTAGAACGCAAAGTAAGAATGCTTTCCCGCTCGATAAATGTGGTGTATTATACTATTTATTTATTGACAATAATCGCTGTGGTGGCTATATTTTTCATGTCGTACGGCAATGTGAAAGTCAGCACCATCGACCCGTTGAGCAAATTAGGTTCAACAATTAATACCATTTACATAATATATTTACTGATTTCGATACCTGCGGCACTGTATTTGTTTCATCAGTACACGCTCAAGCTGAAAAATGAAAAGGACGAGTACATCAAATTTCAAAAGTACAAAAAAGCGTCATATCTTCGACTTTGGATAGTGGGATTTGGATTGATTGCAGGCGTGATTTTGGTGTATGTACTACGTTCTCAATCTATGATTTTTACGGCTGCAATAGCTGCAATTGCGCTTTATTTCTGTAAACCTTCTATGCCGAAAGTTGTTAAAGAATTAGGACTGGAGGACGAGCAAAACGAAATTACAGGTAAAAAATACATTTAATTTAAAATAATAATAATATCACAAAATATGGTAATCGCTGTAGATTTTGACGGAACAATAGTAACTCACGAATATCCTAAAATTGGTCGTGAAATTCCATTCGCCATTGATACTTTGAAGCGACTGCAAAACGACGGACATCATCAATTAATCCTTTGGACTGTGCGTGAGGGCGAATTGCTTAGAGATGCAGTGGAATTTTGTAAATCGAAAGGACTTGAATTTTATGCAGTAAACAGCAATTATCCTGAAGGTGAAAACATAGAAAATCAGCCTCGCAAACTAAATGCTGAACTCTTTATTGATGACAGAAATTTGGGCGGACTTCCCGATTGGGGCGTGATTTACCGCATGGTCATGTCCGGAAATCCGCACGTGCCACAATCCACCGAATTTATCCCGGATACAAAACCAAAGAAAAAAGGATGGTTTGGGAGATGATTTTTTAGTTATGAATTATGAGTTATGAGTTATAAGTTATGAGTTTATAGTGAAGAGTATAGTATCAGATATTTCTAATTTCTAA
>CAZCIU010000077.1:8821-12242 GCA_964498765.1 uncultured Paludibacter sp.
TTCTAACTTCTAACTTCTAACTTCTAATTTTCTATTTTACTTTTCTCCAATTCCTGATAATGCTTCACAAGTTCTTGCTGTGAGCGGAAAGACGGTTCATCCGTAGTTTGGATAATGTTTTTTCCGGTTGCATCACATATTCGAGCCTGCACATTGTCACGCAAGCCGTATTCAATCACCGTTTTGATGTCTTTCTGAATTTCTTTATCGTAAATTGGCACGGCAACTTCAATTCGGCTGTCCAGATTTCGGGTCATCCAATCGGCAGAAGACATATAATATTTTTCCACACCGTTATTGCAGAAGATAAATATCCGCGAATGTTCCAGGAATTTATCCACAATTCCCACAATTCTGAAGTTTCCTTTTAATCTTGCTTGCGTAGTAACAACCGAACACATTCCACGAACTACGGCATCGATTTTCACGCCGGCTTCAGCAGCATCATATAGTTTTTCTATTAATTTGTAGTCAGTAATGTGATTAATTTTGCAAAGAATGTAAGCCGGCAATCCTTTTTTGGCATTCACTATCTCATTGTGAATCATCTGGTTGATTTTCTTCCGCATTTCTTGCGGCGAAACCAGCAAATGCGAAAACTGAACAGCTTGGAAAGGACGATCAATAAAATTAAATACCGTTTCTACTTCAGATGTGATTTGCTTATTAGCTGTGAAAAGCGTAAAATCAGTATAAACAGCAGCATTTCCTTCGTGGAAATTTCCGGTGCTGATTGCAGCCACTTTTTTACCGTTTTTCTTTTTAATCAACGTCAGTTTGCTGTGAATTTTCAAACCTTCCACACCAAATACAACGTTAATTCCGGCTTCTTCCATTCGTTGTGCCCACTGGATATTATGCTCTTCGTCAAATCTGGCTCGAAGTTCCACTACAGCAGTAACTTGCTTGCCATTTTTAGCCGCAAAAATCAACGCTCGAGCCACTTTGGAGCGACTTGCTACACGATAAAGCGTAATGTGAATGTTTTTTACTTCCGGATCAATGGCTGCTTCACGTAAAAGCTGAACATACTGCGAAAAACTATAATAAGGATAATGCAGAAAAACGTCTTGCTTTTCGATGGCTTTGATTACCGATTGGGATTTTTTGATGGTTTCATTCTCTAACCCAATGGTTTTTTCATACACCAAATCAGTTCTTCCAAGCGTGGGAAAACTCATAAAATCCTTGAAATTATGGTATCTGCTACCGGCAATAACGGTTCCTGATTTTTTGAAATTAATCTTTTTCAGGATATATTTCTTCATTTCGTCTGGCATAGTACGGTCGTAAAGGAAGCGAAGAGGCGAACCATAACGGCGGCTTTTTATCCCTTTGCTCACTTTATCCACGATTCCCTGCCCCAGTTCGGCCTCAATTTCCATCTCGGAATCGCGGGTGATTTTTACCGTATAAGCTTCAAAAAGATCGTAATCGAGACTTCTGAAAAGCAATGGCATACACTGCCTAATGACATCGTCCAGAAATATTACACATTTTTTATCTCCATCATCCGGCAGTACCAAAAACCGGGAATAATCGAAGCGGGGCATCTCAATGAGTGCATATTTATAGTCTTTCGCGTTTTTACTGTTGAGTAATTTTACGAAAAGATAGATATGAGCATCACGAAGTTCCGGGAAATTTTTGATGGAAGTGCCCGAAAGCATGATTGGCGTAATGGCGTCCTCCAACTGTTTATCGTAGTAATTGATGGCAAAAGCACGCTGTTCTTCGTTAAGCTGGTTTTCATCCAGTATGAAAATATTCTCCCGGGTAAGCTCTTCCTTAATTTTTGAATAATTTTTTTCCTGAACAGATTGAGTATCAGCAGTCATTTTAGATATTTTCTTCAAAATTTCAGCCGGATCATCCTTCGAAGACGGCATGCGCAGGCGCATTTCAGCCATTCGCATCAGCGTAGCCACGCGCACACGGAAAAATTCATCCATATTATTGGAAAAAATGCCCAAGAATTTCAACCGCTCAATCAACGGAACGTTCGGATTGGCGCTTTCTTGCAGTACGCGGTCGTTGAAGTACAACCAGCTGATTTCACGGTTCAGAAATTGTGATTTTTCTTTTACTTTCATACAAAGTTTAATATTGAAAAAGCGTGCTAATAATGGTTTAGGCTCTTGTTTTCAGCCGTTTTGAGAAAATATTGACAAATATAGAAATTTATTTATAAAATGGTATTACAGTGCCGATAAGAATGTGATTTTTACCAATTTTTATTATTTTGACGTCCCGTTTTTTACACAAAAAACCTCTCGGCGAACACACGTGTTAATATTTATTAATTTTTTGCAGTGTAACTTAGGTTACAGCTTTTGGGATTAGGATTGATTTACTTTGCAATAACAAATGATAAAAAGTAAATTTTAATAAAATAAATTATGAGCGAAGACATCGAAATTTGCCACTGCATGGGCATCATGAAAAGTGAAATTGAAAATGCAATTCTTGAAAAAGGACTGACAACCGTCGATGAAGTTGGTGAAGAGACAGAAGCCGGAACCGTTTGTGGAAGCTGTATTCCGGACATTGAGGACATATTGTTTGAAATTAATAGCAAAAAATAAAAGTGATGGAAAAATTAAAAAACATGAGAGTTGGCGACATTGTTACCGACGATTTTAGGACAGCAGAAGTATTCAAAGAATTTGGTATCGATTTTTGCTGTGGAGGAAATGTGACGTTAGAAAGTATAGCTGACGAGAAAAAAATCAGACTGGATACTTTGGTTGAGAAATTGACTAATCTGGACAGCAGAGGTGGTGGTGCAGCTATGAACTACAAAGACTGGGCTCCCGATTTCCTTTCTGATTACATTGTGAATCAGTTTCACCAAAAGGTGTACAGAAACTTACCGTCGATTGTGCAGTATGTGGAAAAAATTGCAGAAGTGCACGGCGAGCGCCACCCGGAATTATACCAAATCAACGAGCTTTTCAAACTAATTAATTCAGAAATGCCGGTGCATCAAAGACAGGAAGAAAATGTATTTTTTCCTGCAATAAAAGAAGTAATGAAATCAGGTTCGGAAGAAGCTAAGAAAATCATTATTTCCCAACTGAAAGATATGCGTGAAGAACACGATTTGATTGGCGGAACCATGGATGAAATCAATAAATTGAGCGGTGGATATATGCTTCCTTCCGATGCCTGCAAAACGTACGAAGTGGCCTACAAACTGCTCGAAGAATTTGAGGATGATCTGCATGCGCACGTGCACCTGGAAAACAATATCCTGTTCAACAAAGCTGAAAAATTGGCGATATAACGAAATATCTCATAGATCGAATTTCTGATTAAATGCACTAATCTCCGCAAGGAGCAGGATATACACATGATATCAATTTATTTTCAAGAAATATAACAGGAGGAAATGCAACATATTCCTCTCGATATTTTTTTT
>CAZCIU010000078.1:0-12163 GCA_964498765.1 uncultured Paludibacter sp.
TAATATTCAATCATTTCAAAGAACTCTTTGCGTTTTTTAGTGGACGCTTATGATAGCCGATATTTATGAACTGACAGTACGGACTGTTTGATTATAATAAATAATTAACATATTTAAACCTTATGTTGTAACATATAAATAGGGTCTGCTTAAAAACTCAGCGTACTGCTTTGATCTTTTTCTTCTAAGCCAGAAACATACAATTGTTCATAGAGGCTCTTTAATAACTGCACGAGCTGTGCTGAAAAACTTCGCCGCCACTTCATGATTAGACACGGGAGTGCCTCCCCCGCCAATTTGACTAGGTTTAGCACCAGGAAGATGCTGGCAATCCACGATTCGCTTGTCTGTCTGAGCCTTGCCTTGATTCGGTTGAGACCATATCCCGTCTTTGCCTGCCCAAATTTGCCCTCTATCGGATTGCGCTCTCCTGGACTTACATGAATCGACACTGCCGAGGGTCTGCCCAATGGCTTGGCTAAAAGTCGGATACCTTTCTCTTTTAACATCTTACGATTAGCCCGAGTGCAGTAAATTTGATCAGCCAAAACCTCCTCGGGATAATACCCAGACCGTTTTCGGTATTGCTCAATGTATGACTCAAGATGACTGCCTTCATTAAATGCATCCCATGAGAGTTCGTCCAGAAAACTGACTCCATCAATAATAGAAACATGTATCTTGGAACCAAACTCTACTTTCGCTTGACTCTTACCGCGTACGATCGGACGGATATGTGGCTGATGGATGCTGACGATTCTATCTTCTATTGTATGTGTTTTCTTCTCAAACATAGTCAGTTGCTGCTGATAAAGCGTCTGGATAACATACAAATACTTGAGTTCTTTCTTATTCAATGGCAACTTATCTGGATAAGCATCTAATAGCCGATGAATCGATTTGATATTACGACGTAGATAGTCCAGCTGTGCTTTCATTGCCTTACGAATCACTTTCTTTGACTTATTCTTCTTCTGGGCAGTCTGAAGATAACGCTTGCGAGCTACTTGCCGATAGGTTCGGGGTTTCTTCTGGTGTAAAACAGGAGCATAAAGCCGATCAATGAGTCGCTCGGATACCTCCCGAGCTTCGGAAACTAAGTTCAGGTCGGTAGGATAAGCAATATCTTGGGGACAAGCGGTGGCATCAAAGATCACTCGACCTTTATGCTTAGGAGTTGATCCATTATTCTCATTATCAGTAGAGTCCGAATCTTTATCCTCTTTATCATTAGAGACTCCCTTCTTCCTCTTTATCTCTACAATCTTCACTGATAGCATTCAAGGCATCTACTCCCAAGCGTTTACGAATCTCGACAAATAGGGAGGCATCAAAAGGTGGTTCGTTAGAAAAACTGGGGTAGCCCAAGAAGTACTGCATATAGATGTTTTCGGAGATCTGGTCTACAGTCTCTCGATCGTCCAAGTTGCAAAGATGTTTGATGATCAAAGAACCCAATACAACCCGAGGACTGAGACCTGGACGACCAGTTCGACTGATACCAACTTGCTTGTGGTATATACCGCAGATCTCATCCTAGGGAATCAATCCAGCCAAGACAACCCAGCGATTCTTGGGATTCAAACTTTGCTCGAATGGTGTTTCAAAGCCAGATAAAGTCAACTGACTCGGACTCTCGTAACGTACAGATGCACGACTTTTACGCTGTTTTGACATATTTCCTTGCATTTAGTAGATACAAAGTTAGCGATAATACAGCAATTTATAAAGTATTGAGAGTTTTTAAGCAGACCCTATTTATGGTTTCCCCTCTTCTCTACATTGTTTGATTTCATCATTTTCCATGTAGCGAGCCAGCCAGCGTAGTGTAATTCGCAAGTCATCTAATGCATCATAATACAATTTTTGGACATGGAAACGATTATTGGTAATCCTTGCTTTGGGAAATGTAATAAGTACATTTTGTTTAGCTGATTATATATCGACTCCCCCATCCCTATTAAAAACAAAAATAGTTGCTT
This sequence comes from uncultured Paludibacter sp., assembly GCA_964498765.1. Taxonomy (GTDB): domain Bacteria; phylum Bacteroidota; class Bacteroidia; order Bacteroidales; family Paludibacteraceae; genus UPXZ01. The sequence continues at coordinate 1,983 of CAZCIU010000078.1, forward strand.
GGAAGAACCTAGCAACTATCTTTGTTTCAACTATCCGCATCCTTTGGGTTCGTTACAACCATTCAGGACTCATTATTTCGTCCGTTGGAACGGCGTTTAGGATTCACTCTCGAGAGATTCCCATATATCATCCGATATTTCTTCGTCCGACATTTTATCCAACTGTTCCTTAATCTCCTTGGTGTTGGCACTCGTAATGTTGGCCTTATCGAAGTTGAGGTCGGGAATCGATTTAGGATTCACGCTTGAATCTTTGGGCAATCCCTCACTGGTATAGTTCTCCTCGTAAGATTCCAATAACTTCTTTTGCTTTCTCAAAACCTTTTTCCATTGAGTGGCTTGCTTGATATCGTAACTACTAGCCACTGCACCAACGGCTGCGCCTTTAGCAGCTCCTTCTAGTCCGCCACTCAAACCTCCCATTAAGGCTCCACTGCCCACTTTCACCAGAATAGCGGTTACGGCATCGTTCACTATCTTTTGTTGAGATTTTACCGTCTCCGGTGTGCGGCGATTGCCGAACTGATCCATCAAGATAACGTAGTACTTCATCGTTCCATCCTCGTACTTCACAGTATCTCCCGTGATAGAATCGGTTTCAAACATCATGTAGGCACTGTATTGAGGTAATTTGTCCCAGTTTACTTTTTTGGCAGCCGTCGTATCGGCCGAAGCTTCGGCTGTTGCGCCATCGGAGACTAACGTATTGCCCACAGTTGCGGCTGTCTTCTGTAATTTTTTAAGGAAACCTTGGGCCGAGAGTTGTGTGGTTCCTACCATGAATAATGCTAGCAGCATTACCGTCTTTAAAAATGTTTTTCTTTGCATAGTTATTTATTTTTAGTAAGTTATATAGTTTATTTCTCAGTGTACATTCGCAATCTAAACTGACGCATCTGATACTCGTCGGTCGAGTTGCGGAGAATCTTATTCATGTCGATATACTCGATATTGTTCTTACCATCCGACAAGGTGGGGCGGAAAAAGATGCCCTGCGGCAATGACTTACGGTCAAGGTGCAGAACGACCTCCCCTTTCTCGTCGGTTTTTCCCATACACACAAACGTGTTGTTCGCAGTCATCTTGACGAACCGTTTGTCGGTCTGGTACTCTTTTGTCGATGGGGTTATGGGACTATAGTTTGCCCAAAGCTCCACATGGGGTATATTGCCCCCTTCGTGATAACCTGAGACATCCTTTATCCAACGCGACACGGTAAATTTGATATCAAGCGGCAAGTTTTCAATCATCTTCGAAAGCACCCTCAGATTCTTTTCATAGAAGTCGCACGGATTATAACGATTGAGTACCTCAATAAAATCGATGGCGGCGGATGCGTTCTTCACCAATTCGGCCTGGTTGGCAACCCCCTTTTTCTTCAGTTCGGCAATATTTCTCAGCATCTGCTTCGTGTAATTGTTGTAGCGGATGCAAGAGTCGGCATCGGCAATGCTTTGCAGGATGCCCGGTTTCTGACTAGGCTCCACATCCTTTGAGTTCAGGGCGTTATCGAACGCCTGCCGCGCCTCTTTGTAGTTGCGCAAAGCAAACTGACGTCCCCCTTCGGCCACCATGGCACTACATTCGGTGGAGTATTCGATGGTGCGTAGCAACAGGATACCGTAACTCTGCTTCATGCGCGGCTTCAGTCCACTGATATCTATTTGCAGTTGGTTGGTTCCTTCGGCCGAGATGCCGATGGTAGTTATTTCGGCAAACTGCTGTTCGGCCAACCTAGCCTCATCCTCTAGCTGTTCCAGTTTCTTGTCATCATCGGCATTGTTTTGAGTATCCGACATCATGCGTTTGTAGAGGGCATCGTAGTCCTGCTGTGCCTTTTCCACCCGTTCCTGCGCTGCCGTCAGACTGGCGATGGGCACTTGGATGGAGATGATATGAATGCTGCTGTCAGTCTTTTTGCGGGTGCGATTGGTGTTCGCTTGGAGAAGCTGCGAGCAGGTTACCTGCAAGTCAGCAATGGGCGATTCAATCTCTATCTCGGCCAGCGAGGCATCCAATACCGCATCGTTAGGTCGCGACATATCTTCCATGCGAATGGGTTTTTCCACCTCTTCTATAAGGTAAGCCCTGAAGTAGTTAGGTTTCAAACGCACCACGAAGTCCACTTTATAGACATTACCCCGCTTGCTTACCTCAATCTTAGGGGTGCTGGTCTCTTCGGCATCAACAATCACTTCGTATTCGTAATAGCCGTCGGGACGAATGCCGTTGGGACGTATAATGGGTCTATCGACATTAGTCAATGTAATGGCCAAGTCGCTTCGTTTCGAAAGAATGAGTATGCCCCCTGCATCCAGCAGCTGTTCGTTTTTGTCCTCTTGCGGATAAGAGCGGAAAGATATATAGGCCGTTTGTGCCAAAGCGGTGCCATAGCCTACAAAGAGCAGTAAGAGTAATATAATCTTTTTCATATGCAAAACAGGCTATTATAAATCAAATCCTCCCAGGGTGGAGATGTTATCATCGGGCTGTTGTTCCTTGCCGCCTGCCCACTGTGGTTGCCAAGTGCGCACATGAATGATGGGGTCACCGCCGTCTTTAGGAAACTCCCACAATAGGAAGAGATACCCTTCGTCGTTGTAGTTGCTCGATCGCCACTCTTGCCGCAGACGGACACCATACTTGGTGGGATCTACCTTGGAGCGGGTGATACCTCCGCAACCTCCTTGCTCGCCGTTCTCGCCAATCTGGCTGAACTTCACATCAATCCATTTGTTGCGTTTGAAGGCCAGTCCCAATTTACGAATATACTGTTGTTTGTTCTGTTTGGTATATTCCACTTTCGCTACGGCGGGTTTCATTTCGCTGGCACGGCTCATTACCACTTTGCCGGTGATTATCAAGGCATCGTCGCTAAACATCTGCGCAATGGTTGCGGTGTCCTTCTGGTTGTACGCTGTGCGGAATCGTTCGATGTATTGCAAGATAATCATCTGCGTCTCCTTTTCCACCACCGAGCCGCAACGTTCAATACTCTCGGCCGTATGCGCATCAATGGCTAGGCGAAAGTCGGTCAGTTGGCCGTTTTTGTCGAATTCCACCACTGCTTCCTGGTAGTTTCCCATACCGAATGCTTCATCTTCGGGGGTAATAATGAGCGGAATGTGGCTCACCATCATAGACCCATCCTTGAAAATCCAGCAACGCTCCACCACCTCGTCGTCGTCGCAATAGAAGGGAGTGACCGCCCAAAGACGTATCAGCGACTTGATGGAGAAATCGTCCATAGGCAACTCGCTGGTAGTCAAAATATCTCGGCTGCGCTGCGCACGGTTTATCTCGGTTAATACTATAGAGAGGTTGCGTTCAGCTGCTTTCAGGGCGGCCGGAGCAACACTCATTTCATCGACGGTGAGGGTTACGCTGACTGCATAACAGGTGGTGACTCCCCCTCCGAAGAGAGCGAACAACATACCCAACAAAGCTATCATTCTATTTTTCATTGCTCAAACTTTATATGTCTATTTAACTTTAAATCCAATGGCACCGCATCCGCTGTAGTTCTTCTCGCTGTCCGGATTCTTGGTATTGATATTGATGCGATTCTGACCGGGCGAGAGAATGGCTACAATCTTGCCGGCGGTGTTGTAGATGGCTAGGTAATACTCTTGTGGAGAGTCGAGCGAGGCATAGCGACCGTATTTTTCAATTCTCCCCTCTGTCTTCAAGTCGGTAATCTTGGCTGCTAGTGCCGAATAATCGCTGCATGCAGCCACCTCCCAAGCCACATCCGAGATAATTTTCTCTACCGAAGAGGTCGCAGGAGTTGCCTCGGTAAGCGACGTATTTTTCACAACAGTCACATTATCGGATGCTATGATATCGCTCTTCTTTACATAAACAAACGAACGAAACATATTGCCACGAGGCAAATCCACAGAACTCCACACCTCTTTCTTGTTATTAATAACAATATTCGCGCTGTTGCGCATGCGCTTCTGCTTAGCCACCCATTCGTTGATGTTGTTGTATAGCATTTCCTCAGCAAACTCCTTGGCCTCCTCTGCCGAAGCGGCAGTGGCCTCGGCGTAGATATACTGGTTGTTCTTTTTAATGCTATTGATTTGCGCCTTCACATCTTTTCTGTCGTCGGCCATGGCAGCACCAGCAACCAGCAACACTGCCACTATTAATAATACAATTCTTTTCATAGAAACTACTCTTTGCTATTTTGCATGAAAAACTTTTCTGTCACATTATGCAAGGGGATGAAGGCATACAACACCCCTTTGATGGGTTGAATATCACCCGCAAGTATGCCGGTGGGGAATTCCAACGAGAGGACATGATCGCATCCCAAGTTAAGATTCACCGCAAACAGTGTGGCCGAAACCATCTCCTTGGTATAGTTCTTAATGCCCACATACAATTTAAAGTGGGTTTGCCTGCAATAGGTCAAAAACTGTTGCAGCGAGATGGCTACATTGCTACTGACATATCCGTAACGGTCAATCTTTAAGTCTAGCGGGAGATCCTGTTCGAACGTACCCGTCAACAGAATGTTCTTGATGCTCTGCACCGGCTTCTCCGGAGAGGTAATCAGTCGCATCTTCCCGGCTGTTCGCTGCAAGTAGAGGTCGCTCCGAATGGAGTTGCTCAGGTAGCTCTCAGCATTAATAATCTGATATTTCTGAGAAATCGATTCACTCACCGCCGAATTCTCCGTAATCAAGGCATCCCAGTCGATGGGAAAAATGCGTTCCACATCTCGTCTAAAAATATCCTCCAGCTCAATGGCATTGGCCCCCAGTAGTAACTGACAGTCGGCCGGCACTGATATTCCCAGCGTTTGGGTTCCGAGCGTCCATTGAATTTTGTACATGCGGCGTTCCAAGAACTCCACCCTAAAAGGGGTGTCGGGCGTCAAGGCATTCAACAGACTAAGATTACCTTGGTAGCAAGTCACCTTGTCTAGCTCTATCCGCTCGGTGGGTTGACGCTCGTCCAGGCGCAAGTCGAGTTCCAGCGCATAGCGCTCCAGAAAATGAAGAAAGACACCCTGTGTGCCATACGCCTCAACCGTTTGAGGTGTAAAGAGGCGGTATCCGATGTGCGAGATGTCACCAAAGGTATTGGTCAACACCTTCAATGGCCGCTGGTTATAGCTACCCAAATTCTCCAGGCAACAGTCGGCTTCCAGCGTATCAGGTAGCCGAAGCGCAATGGCTTCGCCTATTTGTTTGAGTCGCTGGGTGTGATAGGACGTTGCTGCATTGGCGGTCAGCATCAGCCCCATCATCAAGAGGATCAGGAGTATCTTTCTTTTTAGTATCATGGTTTGATAGCAGTCTGTTGACCGTCGTGGTACCAGATACCCATACTGCTGATTTTTCCTTCGCGGAAGTCGCCTTCGTACTCGTCGCCCGGGTTGGCTACAAAATCTTTCGAGGGAACAATCTGTTGTTTGCGGGTGTATGTAATCTTTCCACGTCCGTGAGGTTGGCCATTCTTTAGGTCACCGGTATAGGTACCATAGCTTAGTTTCACAGTGCCGTAGGTTGGCGAAGCTGCGGGTTTCGCTTTCGGTTCCACCTTCGGGGCGACCTCTTCTTTCGGTGCTTCTACCACGATTTCTTCCGGCGCAGTCTGCTCTTCATCGTTAATCAAATCGGGTGTAGTCACTTCTACAGGATCCTGCGGTGCTGCGGGTGTTTTTTCGCCCAGGTTCATCAAAAGAATAGCAACGACAACTCCCACCACCACAACACCGATAATTCCACCTATCAATTTTTTGTTAGGACCCGGCGGAGGAGGCGGACACTCACGCAGATTTTTCTGACACTCGGGACATACAAAATCCTTGCGGGCAGGAATTTGTATAATCTCTTTCGATTTACACTTGGGGCAGCTATCGTTCAAGCAAATGCCATATCTGTATTGCACACGATCAGTTCTTGTTTTAGCCATTTTCTTTATTCTATATTTATTTAATAATTACCTAGTTACATCATGGGAGGCAGCGGGGGCATGCCGGGTGCTGCGGGAGGAGCAAAGAGCACTTGCAGGGCGGGCACTGTACTGGCGGCTGCCCAAGCCGGCATTCCTTCCATCCACACCATTGTTTGCGGGGTAAGCTGTCCGCTGGTCACCATCTGCCGGCAAGCATCCAGGTTGTACGGACCATATTGCTGGCCATTCAGCGTCAAGAAGAGAGAGATGGCAGGCACTCCGAGAGGCGGAGGAGGTGTACCCATGCCAGGAGCTACCGGAGGAGGCGTGCTGGTGACACCCTCAGTGCTGGCCTTTTTATCGGCCTCCGCTTTGGCATTCTGAGCTGCAATCTCTTCGGCATTCTCCACCACAAACAGAGAGGGGAGCTGACTTCCGTCGCCCTCGCTATGCAGCAAAATGGCGTTGTTTATGTCCGTATTGGGGTTGCCTGTATGCAGAAACTGTTCGTAACGCTGCTTGTAAGGCGCCATCCAATCGATGGCGCGAATGGGGAAACAGTAGGCTATCGTAATGATAGAGAGCTCGTCCTTACGCGGGCTGTTTCTGTCCACCGTAATGGTGGTGCGCGCCGTGCTCTGATTAAACGAGTTATTGAAAGCAAGCACCAGCTTGTCGGCAAATCGCTTCAGTCCCTCATTCTTATCGGGCGAAGGTATGGATACCAAGATGGTCTTTTTGTTGATACTGGCCGGATTGGTAGGGCTCAGGTTGCCTTCGTTGTTGCGTAGGTGCAGCTGCATTTGGTCGTTGTTCAGTTTCAGATAGACTCCACTTTGATTGACTATTTTGGAGGCAAAAGCCTTAATATCATCATCCGTTTTGAGTTTCTGTTGCAACTGCGTGAGGATATTCAGTCCCAACACTTTATTGTCGCTGTCGGCTTTTTCGGCATGCTTGGTCGTGATAATCTGCGAAAGTTTCACGTCAAAGGCATCCTTAATGTCGTCCACATGAATGGCATTGGCCAGGTTGCCAAAGTTAAGGAATTCTTCCTTGGGCAATATCGATTCACGCAGCTGTCGGGCGATATTGGGCATATCCACCTTATCGGTTTTCAAATCAATCTCGAATTCAATCATGGTTTCATCTTCGCTCACTTCGATGATGGCTCCCTTCATATCTTCCAGCCCCTTGTTTACTTTGCGTTGAGCACTTACCAATCGCTCGGTCTCTTCAATGGCTTCATTTACTTTCTGACCAAAGGCAGCTATATCGGCATCCATCTTACCCATCTCGACAAAGATTTTGGATGCCAGTTTTTTGGCAAACTCCCAGGCTACTAGCATGGTCTTTGACGTGTAGTAATCGGTCAAGATATTCTGGTGGTCGGCGTAGCGGCGGGCACCGATGTTAATCATGCGTTGCAAAATGCCCAGTCGGCTCCACTCTTCTACATTGGCCGAGCGGTCTTCGTCACAAGCCTCGTAGTTATTCTTCTCTTCATTGCTCTTCTGATCCAGTTCGGTTCGAATATCGCCCATACGCTCCAATAGTAACTTAGAGACTTTCTGCAACTCAACAATGGAGATATCGCCCAGCTTCCACTTTTCAAACAGTTGCGATTCAATGGTGTGACGCACCTCTTTGGCCATTTCGGGAATGGCACGTTCCTTGCCGTTAAAGAATGCCTCTACACCCTCTTCGCGGAAGTGCTGAAGGTAGAACTCGCCCATGATGTTATCCAGTTCGTTCAGCGGACAGCTAGCCTTCTTGGCCTCCTCGGCATAGGCAATGGCCTTGTCGTGCCAGTATTCGTTGAAACGTTGGTAGTTGTCGCACGACGGCAAAATCTTCACATCCAGTGTCAGATGCACGTCGTCGAGCATCCAGTTGGCCAGTTTATCCTTATTCAAGTACTCCTTGCGGTAATCCTTGTTCTTCTCTTCGTTTACATAGCCTTGGTTCTCGCGCCAGTTATTGTATTTAAACTGGTAAAGAATACTCTCACCCACCGTGTAGGTGATGTGTTTAAGAATACGCAATTCCGGATACATCACTCGCTTGATACCAAACGAGATAACCTTTTTGGTGCGCGCCACAGGAATTCTGCCATTGGCATCTTGGTTGGCTATTTCATCATATTCCAGGGCAAAGTCGTCCATGTTTTCGTAGTTGAACGCACGGAGTATATCGCCATACACCGGCAGGTTCTCCTCGTCGATGCAGAAGATACGGGCAAAAACACAGTCGCTCACAATCTTCGGGAGTTCCGACAGTGAGTTAATAGTGAGTCCGTTGTCATTTACATTGCTATATATAGTTACTCCGTCGGCCACACCTTTGATGCGGTCGCTATAGAACCGGGCTTCGCCGCCTCCTGTCACATCCTGCGGAAACCAACGTCCGGCTTGCAGGGCATTCAGTTCGTTTATGGCCGCATAGCCATTCTGGTAGTAACGTCCTTGATCCATGTCGGCTTTGGGCAGATTCATTTCCGGAATCATGCCATAAACCGATATTTTGGCATCGGGGAAAGTCTTGCGCGATTGCACGATAACATCGACAATAGAGCCCGACCCTGTGCCACCACACAGACCAGCAAAAATATGGATATTGGTATGATTGGCGTTACCAGACACACGTTCGCAGCGAGCATAGGCATCGCGGAGACTGTTCACAAATCCCACGGCATTGGCAGCAAACAATAGGCGACCTGCCCGACGTTTTTGACCGGCAGCCTGCCCTAATGAGCCGATGGCCGACTTAACAGCACCCACATTGTTTACAATCCCCTTCACCGAAGGATAGTTGCCGATGTGGTCGAGTATGTGTTCCACATCAACGGCCTTGATGTTAAGAAATTCATTGTTAGTAAACGAGGCGTCTTGTCCCATGACACGGAAGTCGGGACGGGCACGTCCATCCTTGGGCATCATTTCGTCAGTAGAATCGACATAGAGTAACGACACAGGCAGTTTGCTCCGCTCCTCTTGTGTAGGACATTCTTCGAACATACGCATTTTGAATTCGCGAAGAATTTTACCTCCGGTACCTCCTAGTCCAATCAAAATATGATTGTTGCTGCAAAAAATAGTGTTAGGCATATCAATTGAGTTTTTCTGGTTATTAAGTATAAGGAGACTTCTGTTCTTATTGTTTCTTGTTTTTTCTGTTTTCACCAAAAACCGAAGTCGCTTGTAATTCTTTCATAAAATCGCTCCAAAAATCGGAATAATAATTGATTAAAACAAGTATTATTTGCTAAAAAAGCACTCACCGTTTTATTCTACGAAGGGTGCATTCATCGGCACCTAAAAAACATTACTCTCCGGCACCATCTTAGCATCTGTTTTGATTATGCCTATTAAAGGCTGTATTCAGTTCATTCCAAAGGAGAGACTTCCATTACCTCCGGGTGCCCCGTCGGGTGGAACGCGACGAAACGCGTTGTCGGTTGACAGTCGTTCTCTCCATTCGCTGCCGGGGGCTACGCCCGCTTGAATTTTGAGTAGAGAGGGTTTTTATTACCAAAGTGGCTCCAATGACAACAAACAGCAACGACCAGCCCAACCGGCGCAGCATGAAAAGATTCATATAACTGCGCAATTCATCGACCATGGCAGTGGCAATGTCGGCAGGGGTATGTCCTTGAAAGTCAGCCTGATTAACATAGTAGCCCACCAACGGCCACTCTTCACTGATGTGATTGAGAACTTGCAGAGTTTGCTGCGTAGAAAATTCCGTACTTACAGGAATGTTTTGCACAAGGGCATTGACGTAATCCTCCACCTTGTCACCGTACGATTTAATGGTGATGGCTCCGCAAAAAAGCACCGATTGAAACGAGAGAAACAGAAAGAGAACTACTCCGACCAAGATACTTATCGGAGTAAACGCACAATTACGCCACCAACCGCGTATGAGCACAAACATCAAGATACACCCTATCAATGTAAGAAGAACACCAATCAGCATACTGCCCATTGAGTGGTAAAAAATATTAATCAACGCTCCCATACTTATTCAAATATTAGTTATAGAAAATAAGGTTAAAAATAGCGAGCTATTTGCAGGCAGACAGCACCTCGTTCGGAGGGTATTTCACTGACTGATTCGTTGCCTCTTCCGATTTTAACAAAAACAACAAAAGAGCTCTTTTTAGTTCCTCGCAAAAACGAATCAAAAATAGGAAAAGCAATTGATTAAAACAAGCATACCCGTTGGCGGAATTAAATTAGTGCATATTTAATTTGTCCAATGGGTTTGTT
>CAZCIU010000079.1:0-11712 GCA_964498765.1 uncultured Paludibacter sp.
TGGACGAAATTCGTCGCGGAGTAGCAACCATGCGCGGATACGCATTCGTAGGTGGTGTGATTACCACCGAAGCCGAATTTATGGCGCAGATTGTAAAGAATAAATAGTTTTTAGTAAACGAGTAAACAAGTTAACAAGACATGGGACTTCGAGCTTCGTGCTTCGATCTTCCAACTTTCAAAACATGAAACAACCATTAGCATACATACATCCCGATGCCAAAATCGCCCGCTCGGTGGTGATAGAACCATTTGTTACCATTGACAAAAACGTGGAAATTGGCGAAGGAACGACCATCGGCTCCAATGTGACCATTCTGGAAGGCGTTCGAATTGGCAAAAACTGCCGGATTTTTCCCGGAGCGGTTATCGGTGCGGTTCCTCAGGATTTGAAATACAAAGGCGAGGACAGCCTGGTTATTATCGGCGATAATACAACCATTCGTGAGTATGTAACCGTAAATCGCGGAACCGTTGCCAAAGGTAAAACCGTAGTGGGCGACAATTGCTTGCTGATGGCGTATTGCCATGTGGCACACGATTGCATTGTAGGAAATAACGTGATAATGGGCAATGTAACACAACTTGCCGGCGAAGTGGAAGTAGCCGATTTTGCCATTATGGGCGGAGGGACACTCGTACATCAGTTCACCCGCATCGGTGCGCACTCCATGATACAAGGCGGTTCCAAAGTCTCAAAAGACGTTCCGCCATTTGTTACTGCCGGTCGTGAACCGCTTTCGTATGCCGGAGTAAATTCCATCGGACTGCGTCGTCGTGGTTTCACCAATGAGCAAATCCGTGAAATTCAGGACGTTTACCGCTACCTATATCAGGCAAGAATGAACACTACGCATGCCATGGAGCGTATTCAGCAAGAACTTCCTGCTACCAAAGAACGCGACGAAATCATCCTTTTCGTAAAAGATTCGCCGAGAGGAATTATTAAAGGGTATTTTGAGTAGAAAGTTGGAAGTTGGAAGCACGAAGTTTGAAGTAAGTGCATCTCTTCCTGACTTTTTTTATAAATTAAAAATATCACAATGAGAACGTTACAGTTTTGTAATTTTCTCATTTTTACTAAATACGATTAATCAAATAAATCATATTAAAATCATAGTTCAGACAATATAATGGAAAAAAGACCACTAAATTTTATCGAACAAATCGTAGAAGATGATTTGGCAAAAGGCAGAAATGACGGACGAATTCAAACGCGTTTTCCGCCGGAGCCTAACGGGTATCTGCATATCGGACACGCGAAAGCGATATGCATTGATTTCGGGATTGCAGATGATTACAAGGGAATTTGTAACCTGCGTTTTGACGACACAAACCCGGTAAAAGAGGATTTAGAATACGTGGATGCCATTATGGAAGACATCAAATGGCTCGGTTTTCACTGGGAAAATGTCTATTACGCATCCGATTATTTCCAACAATTATGGGATTTGGCGGTAAAATTTATCCAAGAAGGTAAAGCGTATATCGACGAACAAAGTGCCGAAGAAATAGCGAAGCAAAAAGGTACGCCGACCGTTCCCGGAACCGAAAGTCCGTATCGCAATCGTCCGATTGAGGAGAATATGGAGCTGTTCCAAAAAATGACAAACGGCGAAATTCCCGACGGAAAAATGGTGCTTCGTGCCAAAATTGATATGGCTTCGCCGAATATGCACTTCCGTGACCCGATCATTTACCGCATCATTACCACGCATCCGCACCACCGCACGGGCGATACGTGGAAAGTGTATCCGATGTATGACTTCGCTCACGGGCAATCCGATTATTTTGAGGGAGTTACGCATTCTATTTGTACGCTGGAATTTGAGGTTCACCGTCCGCTTTACGATTGGTTTATTGACCAATTTCAGGAAACAGATTATCGCCCGCGTCAGATTGAATTTAACCGCCTGAACATTACTTACACCGTGATGAGTAAGCGAAAAATGCTTCAATTGGTGCAGGAAGGTTTGGTGCGTGGCTGGGACGATCCGCGAATGCCGACATTGAGCGGACTTCGTCGCAGAGGTTACACGCCGGCAAGCATTCATAATTTTATTGATAAAATCGGTTACACAAAAGTAGAAGGAATGATTGACCTGGGACTGCTGGAACACGCAGTTCGTGAGGAACTCAACAAAACTGCTACGCGTGTTAGCGCTGTGCTTAATCCGGTGAAACTGATTATTACCAACTATCCCGAAGGGCAAGTAGAAATGATGGAAGCCGTGAATAATCCCGAAGATGAAACTTCCGGAACGCACGAAATTGCTTTCAGTCGCGAGCTTTGGATGGAGCGTGAGGACTTTATGGAAGATGCACCGAAGAAATTTTTCCGAATGACGCCTGGTCAGGAAGTTCGCCTGAAATCGGCTTACATAGTGAAATGTACCGGCGTGAAAAAAGACGCGGAAGGCAATATCGAGGAAATTTACTGCGAATATGATCCGATGACCAAAAGCGGTATGCCCGATGCTAACCGCAAAGTAAAAGGAACGCTTCACTGGCTTTCTGTGGCTCACAGTATTCCGGCAGAAGTCCGCTTGTACGACCGCCTTTTCAACGTTGAAAATCCATCAGCCGATGAGCGTGATTTCCGTGAACTGATTAACCCGAATTCCTTGGAAGTTCGCACGAATTGCTACGTGGAAGAGTACTTGAAAGACGCAAAACCGCTCGATCATTTCCAATTCCAACGCATTGGTTATTTCAATGTGGATACAGACAGCACCGCTGAAAAGTTAGTTTTCAATCGCACCGTTTCGCTAAAAGACAGCTGGGCGAAAGAGCAAAAGAAATAAATTTGTGATTTCGGAGGTCTTCCGAACTTTCAAATAGTTTAAAAATAAAAATCCTAACAAGTTGTGCTTGTTAGGATTTTATTTTATTGATGAAAATTAAGTTATTTCAAATCAGCTAATTCAGCCACTTTATCCCAATTTACCACATTCCAAAATGCTTTCACGTAAGCCGCGCGTTTGGATTGATAGTGTAAGTAATAAGCATGTTCCCAAACGTCCAGTGCCAAAATCGGTTTGCCTTTTAGCGTATTGAACGGCATCAGCATATTGTCCTGATTTGGTGTAGAATCGATGTAAATTGTACCATCGGATTTTTTGAGAAGCCATACCCAGCCAGAACCGAAACGTCCTGTAGCTGCTTTTTCAAAGGCTTCCTTAAATTTATCAATGCTGCCAAATTGTTTTACCAATGTATTTTCTAGATTTGAAGACATTTTAGTAGTGCCTGCAGGCGCTAAAATATCCCAGAAAAACGTGTGGTTGTAATGTCCGCCGCCATTGTTACGAACGGCAGTTTGAATGTCTTTTGGAAGTTTGTTGATGCTTTTCAGCAGCGTGTTCAAGTCCATTTTCTGATATTGCGGATATTTTTCCAAGGCTTTATTCAGATTATTCACATATCCGGCATGATGCGCCGTGTGATGAATTCGCATGGTGGTGCTGTCAATGTGTGGGTGTAGAGCCGTGTAAGCGTATTTCAGCTCAGGTAATTTGTATTGTCCAAAGCCCAAAACCACACCGACCATCAGTAGTGCGATAGAAAGATTTAATCGTTTCATAACTAGTTGTTTATTTTGATTTATTAAAATTTTATAGAAAATTCATTTTTCGTTCAAGAGTTAATCAATAAAAATGATAACTATTTGGTATTTATAACAAGAAAAAAAAGAATTTGTTTGAATTTAAACTTTTACTCTGGTAATTTGTCAAATAACTAATTCTCAAAAATTCAATTTTATTGTACGCTGCACGTCATACGAAATGCTCAGAATAGATTTTGATACCGATTTTATCTGGCGCGCAAAAAAACTTTATTGTATGAAAAAAATTAAACTCCTTTTGTTTTTACTGTCGTATGTAGGATTTTCCCAAGCTCAGCATACCATCCATTCAAAAGTAATTGATAATTCAACCAAAGAAAATCTCGAATTTGTAGCTGTGAGGCTTTTGCAAGCCAATGACTCATCACTTGTGGGCGGAATGACGACCGATTCGACCGGCGTAGTACGCATTCCCAACGTGAAAAGCGGAAATTATATTTTGAATGCAAGTTTGGTGGGTTACACTAATTTTTTCACCAATATCCGTGTAAATAACGAAGATTTGCGAGTTCCGGAAATGGTGATGGAGCAAGATTCGAAACTTTTGAAAGATTTGGAAGTGACCGGTACGCAAGTGCAGGTTTTGACAAAAGGCGATACAATTGAGTATAATGCAGCTGCTTTCAAGACAGCAGAAAATGCTGTCGTAGAGGATCTTTTGAAAAGAATGCCGGGCGTGGAAGTGACATCCGACGGAAAAATTATGGTAAACGGGCAGGAAGTGACCAAAGTTCGTGTGGATGGGAAGAAATTTTTTGGCGATGACAAAGAAATGTCCACGAAAAATATTCCGGCGGATATGATTGATAAAGTGCAAGTTGTGGATCAGAAATCTGAAATGGCGCAGCTCACGGGATTTGACGATGGCGAGACAGAGCGGATAATCAACTTAACCATTCGCCGCGACAGACGTCAGGGAGTTTTTGGAAATGTACAAGTCGGTGCCGGAGCAGATATTAATCCGGAATTTAGATACGACACCAATGCATTCTTGAACATCATGAGCGGCGACACTCGCTCGTCCATTACGGCTGGAGCTAATAATACCAACACCGCTCGAAGCGGTCGCGGTCGTGGTGGATTTGGTGGCGGACGAAGCGGTATTACCGACACGCAAAACTTTGGATATAATATCAATACGCCGATTGGAAGCAAGGTTGTCGTTGGTGGAGATGTGACTTTTAATCATTCTGAAAATAACTTACTATCTGAAAGTCAGCGTGAAAACTATATGCAAGGCACAACTTACCAAAATAACTCGAACAGACTAAATAATCGCGAAAATTACCAAGGAAATCTGCGTTTGGAATTGGAATGGAAGCCTGACACCACCACATCTTATATTTTCCAGCCAAATATGGGTTTCAATCGTTCGTTTTCAAAAAATCTATCGGAATATCTGTATCTGCAAGAAAATGACACTACCAGCTGGGGACGTTCGGACAATACAGGCGATGGACTGAATATTGACGCTGGAATGACTTTTATTTTCAATAAAAAACTTTCGAAACCGGGTCGGACTTTTACTGCAAGAGCAAATACAAGCATCTCACAAGGCGAAGATAACGGAATGAATTATTCTGAAAAATACACGCTGAATGATGCAACAATTCTTGATCAAATGAGCGAAAATAGGTCGAATAATTTCAACTTTGGATTAAGATTATCGTATGTTGAGCCGCTTGGAACTACCCGGAAGCACTTTCTGGAAACGGCATTAAATTTCAACGGAAACATTAGAAATTCTACTCGTGATTTGTTTGACAAAGATTTAGCCGGAAATTACACCGTAAAAAACAACGAGTACAGCAATGAATTTAGCAATAAATTTTTCAGAGAATCGCTTGATGTAAATTACCGATTTGTGCAGCCAACTTATAATTTGACGCTTGGTATGACCGCCGAGCCTTCGCAAACTTACAGCACTACGATTTATGGTGACGATGAGGAAATTCCATTGAAAAATGAGGTGATAAATTTTGCACCGGTGGCGCGTTTTCAGTACAATTTCGGGAAAAGAAACTTTGCTCGATTGGATTATCGCGGTCGCACCAGCCAGCCATCCATCAGCCAAATGCAGCCGGTGAAAAACAACACCGATTTGATGAACGAAACCGTTGGAAATCCGACGTTAAACCCTTCGTTTAATCACAATTTGCGTTTGATGTATTCGAATTACAACAGCGAAACTTTCCGCTCGTACAGCATCGGCTTGAACGGAAGTGCCACCAAAGACAATCTGACGAGCAACAGCATCTACGACGCAACCGGAAAAAGATATATCCAGACTGTAAATGCGAACCAAATGCCGTACAATGCGAATACGTTTTTTATGTACAATTTGCCGTTTTTGAAGAAATTTAATTTCTCAAATAACACTTCTTTCGGAGTAAATCAGCAGTACGGTTACACGAAAAAAGGCGTAAATTTGGATTTGATTGATATTAATAACCTCGTTTTGGGAGATTTGAGTAGCACTATTCGCTACAATGCGTCTGAAAATCTGTCGTTTAGCTACACGCACGAAGTTGTAGATGTGGCACTTCGTGGAGGCGTTCGGTATTCGTATTCCAAAAATAATTTTAACGACAACCCATCGGAAACTTACGACTGGACAAGCTCGCTGAACCTTGGCTTACGTCCAACAAAATCCATCACTTTTACCACAGATTTAGGCTTTACGAAACAAACCGGATACGCGAATTTCAATCCTTCGCAGTGGATTTGGAATGCTTCGGTTGACGTAACTGCTTTCAAAAGAAAAGGCGTATTCTCGCTGAGAGTATTTGACATTCTGCAGCAACGCCAAAACATCAATCAGACCGTTGGAGACAACTTTATTGAGTTCAGCAGAACCAATTCTTTGCCTTCCTACTTCTTGCTTAGCTTTACGTACAAAATCAGTAAATTCAGCGGTGGAAGCAATCAGGACAGAGAAAATCTGGAAAATATGAACAATCGTCGTGGTCCTGGCTCGGGAATGAGACGTGGAATGAGGCAGGGAATGTAATTTTTTCAAACAAAAGCGACTGCGATTTGTTTTCTATTCAAACAAATCAATTTTGGTCTTATGGTAAAAATTTTGCTTCTTGGTTTAGGTGGAGTAGGTGGCTTCTATGCCGGAAAATTAGCTCGTCGATACGGCGGCTCGGACGAAGTTGGGATTTATATGGTAGCTCGTGGAGCGCATTTGGAGGCTATTCAGAAAAATGGTATTCGTGTGATTTCAGACGATAGCGAATTCACTGCCAAACCTCATCTCGCAACTGACAATCCGGCTGAAATCGGCGTGGTGGATTACATTATCCTGAGTACTAAAAGCTACGATTTAGCCTCTTCACTTGAGCAACTTAGTGCTTGTATCGGCGAAAAAACCGTTATTCTTCCATTGCTTAATGGCGGCGATATTACCGAGCGAATTCGTGAAATTTTACCAGATAATACTGTTTGGAGTGGCTGCTCGTATATTGTAAGCCGAAAAATAGAGCCGGGCGTTATCAAAAACAGCGGTTCGTATGCAAAACTCGTTTTTGGCTTTGACCAAGGCGTGAATGAGCAAACCAAAGCTTTTGAAAATCTTCTGAAAGATGCTGATATCGATGCTGTTTTATCCGAAAATATTCGCGAAAGCATTTGGCGAAAATTTTATTTTATATCCGTTTCTGCGTCGCTGACGTCGTATTTTGATGTGAGTTTCAATGAATTGGTCGATACCGAAGAGCGACTGAATATGACCGTCGGGATGTGTGAGGAATTTCTCAAAGTAGCCAAAGCCGAAGGAATTGAGATCGGAGAAAATGCCGTTTCGGAAGTTGTAAACCGCTCAGAGAACCTTCCAAGCGGCACTACAACATCAATGCACAGCGATTTTATGGCCGGAAATCGCACCGAAGTAGAAACGCTTACAGGCGTGGTTGTTCATTTAGCGGAAAAACACAGAATTGCCGTTCCGCTCTACGAAACTGTGTATAAAGCCCTGAAAAACAAGCAAAAAGTTTAACCTTTCAACTTTATAACTTTCAACTTTCCAACATATATCTACGCTTCACCACCAAATCCCATTGGCATTGGAGGCATCATATTGTTATCCGGAGTTTTAATTTTTCCGAATTGTTGCTCGTATTTTGCAATGTTGTCTTGCAGCGCAAAAAGCAGTCGTTTCGCATGTTCGGGAGTTAGAATGATGCGAGATTTTACGTTTGCTTTTGGTGTGCCGGGCATAATGCGCACAAAATCCAATACAAATTCAGAGGAAGAGTGTGATATGATTGCTAAGTTAGAATAAATTCCTTCTGCCACTTCGGCTGATAATTCAATATTCAGTTGATTCTCGTTTTGTTGATTTTCCATATTCTATATAAGTTATTTTTCTGTCAGTTGACGGATGTTGTTGATTGTTAGTTGTGCTTCGCACTTAATTTTGTGTAAGTTTTTAGGCTAAAATACAAGCAATGGCAATACTGTAAAATTTTGAAACGGTACTATCGCTTCGGGAAGTGAGTACGCATGGTTTTTCGGTTCCTTGTAGAATTCCGCCCATTTCTGCTCCGGCAAATAGCGCTAATCCTTTGTAAAATGCATTGGCGCAGGAAAAATCCGGAAAAATCAGCACGTCGGCATCACCTAAAACAGGCGTTGGAACATGCTTGATGCTTCCACGCTCAGTATCCAGCGAAAGGAAAATATCCAGCGGTCCATCCAAAATTACATCACCAAATTCACCTGCACGCCAAGACTGCATAATGTCCAGATAATCCTGCATAAACATGATTTTCGGATTGGCTTTTTCGGTGGCGTGTATCAGCGAAATTTTCGGATGCTCTATGCCAAATTTATGGCAGGTATTGATAGCGTATTTAATCATTGCTTTGCGCTGCTCCAGGCTTGGATAGGGAATTACAGCCGGATCGGAGAAGAAGAGCAACTTATGATATTTGGGAATTTCCAGCGCAGCATTGTAAGTGAGAATATTGCCGGGAGGAAGCAAGCCTTTTTCTTTGTCCAGAATAGCTCGCAAAATTACATCCGTATTCACCAGACCTTTCATCAAAATATCCGCTTCGCCTTGTTTTACCATTCTCACGGCTTCCAGCGTTGCTTCCTGCACTTCCGGACGGTCAATGATATGCACATATTTCAGAATTTCCGGCTTTTCGTACAAGTGCTGTGTCTCAATTTCGGCCACGTCACCAATCAGATACGCCTCCACAATTCCCTTTTCCACGGCCATCAGCACGGCATCCAGAGTATGAGCATCTACGGCATTGGCTACAGCCATGCGTTTGCGCTGTTTGGCACCCAAAAGGTGATTTGTCAGGTCATTAAACGATGAAATTGGTTGCATAAAAGCAGTCTGTGAATAGTTTATAATGCAAATTTATGAATTTATTTTAAGTCTGCAAGTATGTTTTTCGAGCCGAAAAAGCGTTTTTCTCACTTAAATAACAATTAGTTATATTGAAAATCAAATATCAATGATTTTATAATTTTATGAGTGTTTTGTCTGTTAATTCTGTTTTTTATAATGCAAAAATATTATTGCGATTTTTTGAAATTTTTTGAAAAAACTTTTACCAAGCCAAATACGTTTATTAAAGACCAAGGAATTCTTGCTGAAACAGTAAAATCAAAATTTTAATATAAAAATGAAACATAAAATTTCTTCAGAATGGAAAGGCAATCTAAAGTTTGAAGCTACGATTGATGACCACAAAATGATGACCGACGCACCGCTCGAAGCCGGTGGCGATAATCTCGGTCCAAGCCCTAAAAAAATGCTTTTGGTGGCTTTAGCAGGATGCACCGGAATGGATGTAGTGAGTATTCTTAAAAAAATGCGTGTAGAAATTGAGAAATGTACTATATCTGTAGAAGGTGATATGGTGGAGGAACATCCGAAATATTACGAGAAAATGCACGTGGTGTATGAATTTACCGGGAAAAATCTTCCTTTGGAAAAAATAGAAAAAGCCGTGAAAATGTCTGAAGAGACCTATTGCGGCGTGGAAGCACTTTTCAAAAAAGCGATAGAAGTGACTTCAGAAATCAGATTAATAGAAGCGTAGATAGTTTATAGAAAATGCAACAGCCGAATTTCCTGAAGAAATTCGGCTGTTGTTATTTATCTGAGAAAATTAAAATACTCGCCCAAATTTAAGCATTATTCCGCTGTCAATATCACCTTTAGAATACGGTTTTGTGTAGATTTTTGCTCCGATTAGATATAAATCATTTATCATATATGAGCCTTCTAAGGTAACATTAAAGCCAAAATCTTTATTTTCAAAGCCTTGAAAATTAGTTTCAACAAGATCTCCATTTTGCCATCTCGCAAATTGCAAGAAAATTCCATTGTACTTCTGATAGCCTAATCCGGCTCCAATTCTAAAATCAAAACGTCTGTTATTTCTGAATGGAGAATAAAAGAAAATCAGATTTCCTTGCGTGGAAGTTGCATTTTCAAATACACCACTGAAACTTCTGCCGAAATTTAAGCCTGCACCAAGCGTGAAATAATTGTTTAGATTGTAGTTAAGTTCGTTTTCGTAGTTAATCATATTCATATCGCCAGTGCCTTGAAGTGAAATACCGGTTCCAAGGCGAAAGTCAAAGCGATTGTTGAATTCCTGACTGAAAGCGAATGATGAAATGCATAAAAAAACTGTAAGTGTGAATGTTTTGAAATTCATAATTGTAAATTTAGATATTTATTGTTTTGGAATTATTTTTATTGCTTCAATGCTGTAAAATGGTTGCTGAAATAGCACGATAGGCTTATTGTTTTTAAGCTGAATATCCGGTTCGTAAAACATATTCGCAGATACATACAAATCACCTTTCGAAGCGCATGTAAGTACCTTATATCCATGTAAATTACCTTCTGAAATAATTTGTTTTTCACCGTTTTTCCACAATACCGGCACGAATAGATTTTCAGAAATTTGTTCGTAACCGCCAATGTAAACATCGTCGCCATCCACGCTGATAGAAGTTGCCACGGAAATGTTTTTGCCGTCTATCAAACTTGTAGCAAAGCCATTTTTCCACAAAGTAGCAACGCTAATACCATTTTTCGTGTCAAAACCGCAAACATAAACGTTATTGCCGGAAACTGCTACGTCGTTTGCATTTGCTACACCGTTAGATGGCAAAATATTTACTGTTTCATTTTTCCAGTAAACTGCTTTTTTATCCATTACTTTGTATGCTTCGGCGTAATATCCGGCAGTGTAAATATCATCTCCATTTGTAGCAACGGCATTTGCAACAGAATTGGAATAATCTTCTGTCAAACGTTTTTTATCGCCATTTTTCCAAACAAAAGCATAATTGTAATACGATCCGGTAAGTTCATAGCCTACAGCAATCAAATCATTCTCGGTAACAGCCAGATCGCTCAAATAATTGTTGCCTTCAATTGTAAAAGTTTTAGCTCCATTTTTCCAGATTACAGCTTCGTTTGAAGTTTTGTCTTCATTTCTTATCCTGATAACTCCGGAAACATATACTTCATCTCCAATTGCGTCAATTGCAGTTGCTTGACTTTGATTTCCACTTCCTTCCAATGCAAATGTAACGCCGTTTTTTACATACATTGTAGAATTTTCAAGTCCGGATCCGGCAAGATAAATGTCGTTTTTCTCATCGTTAATGCTTGTGACTTTCACGATACATGACGTAATCACATTATCCACCTGCACATCTACGCGTGCTTCACCCAGTTGTACGGCTTTTAGTTTTCCATCTTCTATTGTTACGACTTCCGGATTATCGGAAGTTATTTCAATTTCATAGTTTTTTGGTTCTGCGGGATAAAATTTGGTGATTTTAATGTCTTTGAGCTCGCCTGTTTGCATGAATATTTCATTGCTTTCGAGGTCAAATTGGGAGATTTCAATTGCTTTTTCGCAGGATGCGAATGCAGAAAGTATTAAAATACAAATTGATAAAACTTTGAATTTCATAAAATTAAGTGCTTTGGTGTGTGTAGAAAATTTTCTAAGAAATAGCTAAATCTAATAGCTTAAAACATCAACAAAGGTACAATTTTTAAATATAAACGAGAATTAAAAATCACATAATCTATTC
>CAZCIU010000080.1:0-11254 GCA_964498765.1 uncultured Paludibacter sp.
CAGCGACATATAAAATAGTATGTTGAAATTTATTAGTTTTTAGAAGTACCCTTAACTAAAAAAGGCATTCCAAAACTGAAACGCCTTTATAAGTAAAAGTAAGTTTTTACAATCGTAAATTAAATACTTACTTTCTAATTCCTAATTCTTTGATGATAGCACGGTAGCGGTTGATATCTTTTTTGATTAAATAATCAAGAAGACGACGACGTTTACCTACTAACATTACAAGTGCACGTTCAGTTGAAAAGTCTTTTTTGTTCTTTTTCAAGTGCTCAGTCAAGTGATTGATACGGAAAGTGAACAAAGCAATTTGTGATTCAGCAGAACCGGTATCAGTTGCTGACTTTTGAATTCCGTGTGCTTGGAATAATTCTTGTTTCTTCTCAGAAGTTAAATACATAATACTGAATTTATTAAGTTGTACATTAAGAACAGCGCTCACACGCTATGTTCCAATAATTTTGGACTGCAAAGGTAATACTTTATTTTTGATTTTTGGCAACCAATACTTGATTTTTTTTGAGGATACTATCAGTAAGCGATTTTTTGCCCCATTTTTTGTCCATTTTTCCTAAAAGCGGATAGCAAACCCACGCTGAAAAAATACCGATAGCCGAGCCTACTAAAATATCAATGGCAAAATGTTGTGATAAATACACGCGCGAATAGCCAACTAATGCAGCTGTGATAAAAAATAGCACATTTAGCCATTTTTTATTTACGATTAATGCCAATCCGAAAAACAAAGCAAACGCCGTTGTAGTGTGTCCGGAAGGGAAACTATAGTCGTTCAGCATTCTAATTCCTTCTACAGTTTGCAATTTTATGTCCGGAAAATGTTCTTTGAAATAGTAAAGCGGTCGCAACTCAGCGAAAAGTAATTTGGCTCCGTAGAATATCACAACTCCAAGCAATTTCGCAGATAAAAAGTATAGCGCATAGCTAAATCGATAAAATAACAGTAAGAAAACGAATACAAACGGAATAATATTGCCGCCAAATTCAGTCCAAATCTTGAAAAACCAGTCAGCAAATGGTGTGTGATTACTATTCATTAGCAGATGCAGTTCCGCTTTTGGATATTGCACAATGGTTGCCAAAATTACAAGGAAAAATAAATAATAAGGGATTAAAAAATATTCTAGTTTTTTGGAAATCATACTGTAAAGTGTTTTTTGTAAACTATAAACCTAACTTTCTCGCTCTCATTATTTCACGTTTTCCGGGAGGACCGGGAAGCCGTTCAACTCTAAATCCTGCCGCTTTCATCGCTCTTCGCACAGCACCTTTGGCGCAATAAGTTGTCAAAACTGCATTTTCAGGAGCGCAAAGATACAACTTTCTGAACATTTCTTCACTCCACATTTCTGCTTGTTTTTCGGGAGAAAAAGCATCGAAATAGATGACATCGAATGAAGTGGTAAAATCAATTTTTGTAAAATCGCCTTGTAATTTTGTAATAGTAAAATTATCGGTAATCCGAATTGGTTTTTCCCATACGCAAGAGTGAATTTTCTCAAAAATAAAATTACTCTCTTCGCCAAGAATTTCCGGATAATTTAGTTTCAGGGCTTGATCTAGCGGAATTGGGTAAAGTTCAATGGTGGTATAATTAACCGTAATGTCGCGTTCTAAACCGGTGAGCAAAGCATTCAGTCCCGTGCCAAAACCAATTTCTAAAACATTAATAATCGGCTTTTTGCACTCTTTTAATCCGGCATTGATGAAAATATGTCGGCTTTCTTGTACGGCGCCTTTGGTGGAATGATAACATTCGTCAATTGCAGGCACAAATAGCGTGTGCGAGCCATCTTCCGTTATTTTTATTTCCGATTTTTGCATGGTGCAAAGGTAGTTATTTAATACAAAAAATCCCTAACCAAGCGGAAAGGGATTTTTGAGATTATAACTTTTACAATTAATTATTTGTGAGAAATGTATTCGCCAAATGATTAATAGTTCGTTTTCATTTCTTCGAAATAAGCCTGAGGATGCGCACAAGTAGGGCAAGCTTTCAAAGCTTCTTTTCCGTAATGAATGTGACCACATTCGCGGCATTGCCAGTAGATTTCTTCTTCGCGAGAGAAAACTGTTCCTTCTTCTACGCGTTTTTGAAGTTTGCGATAGCGCTCTTCGTGACCTTTTTCAGCAGCTGCAATTTTTCTCCAGGTAGCAGCAATGTTTGCAAATCCTTCTGCCTCAGCTACATCAGCAAAATGTGGATAAAGATCTACCCATTCTTCATTTTCACCATCAGCTGCAGCTTTCAGGTTTTCAGCAGTTGTTCCTTCAACGCCGGCAGGATACATAGCAGTGATTTCTACCATTCCACCTTCCAGGTAACGGAAGAATTTTTTAGCGTGCATATATTCTTGCTCAGCAGTTTCCATAAAAATAGCTGCAATTTGCTCAAATCCTTCTTTTTTAGCAATTTTTGAGAACATATGGTAGCGGTTGCGCGCCTGACTTTCACCAGCAAAAGATTTTAGCAAATTTTGCTCGGTTTGTGTGCCTTTTAGACTTTTTTTCATAATGATAAATTTTTAATTTATAATTTTTGTATTGTGTGAATCTTTCCTACAAAATTAACAAAAATCAAGAGGATAAACAAAACTAAGTCAGGATATTAGCTGATTTCAAAGCAGTTTTTTTATGCTTAAAATTCATAAAACTCAAGTAGTCAGATTATTATTTGTTTATGCTCTGACTTTAATTTATTTCCATTCTAAATTGTCTGAACTTATTAATTCAACGACAATTTTATTCCCGTATTGAAATTTACTCCCGGCTGCTCAATTCCGCCAAATTCAACGTATTTTTGGTTGAGAATATTATTCACCTCGGCAAAAAGTGTCATTCGCTCGCCTTTCCAGATTAATTTTGAATTTAGCATCCAATACGGTTTGTAATCGAGCAAATTTTTACTTGCGAAATCGGTGTAAGTTCCGCTTCTGTCGAACATTGCCAGGTTCCAATGCATCAATAGTTTTGAAAAAATAGCATGGTTTAGATTGAATACAAACTTGTGTTTTAGATAGTCCAAAGCGTATTTGCTGTCGTATCCATCGGCTTTTTTATCCAGATTTAAGTAAGAATAATTTGCACCAACTGAATGCAGAAAATTATTTTGGAAACGATATTCTCCGCTCAAGTCAAATCCCATCGCGTTTACGTTTGTCAGGTTGCGGCTTTCCCATTTTTCGGCTTCCGGCGTTTTTACCCAGTCGATGATGTTGTTTCCAATGCGATAATAAGCTGTTGCTTCGATTGTCCAGTTTAGCGGATTTATTTTTGTGCCAAGTTCAAAAGTAGTTGATTGCTCCGGTTTCAAGTTCGGATTGCTGATTTGAGTAGCACTTTGGTAGTATAAGTCAGTGAAAGTTGGTAAGCGAACGGCAGAATTTGCTGCCACGAAAATTCGGGAATATTCCGTTGGTCTGAATGCTAAATCCGCACCACCATTAACATTTGTGCCAAATTGTTTGTTGTGTGTCAGCGCAGCACCTGCCGAAGCATACCATTTCCCAAAAACCAAACTGTGATCCAGAAATACTGTTGACAACAGACGATTGGATGCTTTCGTAAAGTTTTTATCTTTTTCAAAAGGAATTTTACGTGTATTTTCCATATTTACTCCCAAAACTGTGCTGTAAATGTGCTCGTTGCGAATATCAACTCCGATTGAAGTTTTTCCTAAATTCCAGGAATAAGAAGCATTGGCTTTTCCACCTGTAACGTCAGTTTGGTGGTAATTGTGATCTTTGTACCAAGCAAAATCTTCCGCTCCTTCAAAATTTCTGAAAAGTTCGAAGCGGTCGTGATGCTGACGCCAATAAACTTGCGAAACAAAATCCCAACTTTCGGCTTTTTTGTTCCAATCCAATGCCGAAAACATCGTTTTGGTATGCTCAAATTGGTTAGGGTAGGCGGCACTATAGAAACTATTTGCACCGAAAGATTTTTGCTGGTAGGCCAGCTGAACAGAGAATTTTCCGGCATTTACGGTTCTCATTCCTGCCTGCAAGTAAGCACTTGAAATTTTGAAATCGGTATTATCAATGTATCCATCGCTTTTTTTATGCGAAACCGAGCCAAGCACATTGAATTTCTCGTCGTTGTAATTTCCAGTTACCGAATTGGACAGAAAACCATAGCTTCCGGCAGCCGTTTGCAGTGATACGTTTGATTTTGTTTTTTCATCGGTAATAATATTTATCACACCGCTAAAGGCATTTGGACCGAGTAGGCGAGCGGCAGAGCCTTGCAGGATTTCCACACGACTTACATCACTCAAGTCAAGTGGTATATCGAGGTTATAATGTCCTGTTTGTGGATCGGTGATATTTACGCCATTCAGAAGCACCAAAATCTGGTCAAACGAGCCACCGCGAATGCTTATGTCGGCTTGTACGCCGTACATTCCGCGCTGACGCACATCTAGGCCTGCTACGTAATCCAGCAAATCGTCGATGCTCCGAACGGCGGCTTTTTCAATTTCAAGTTTATCAATTACGCTGACAATTCGGCCAAGATTGGAATACATTTTCGTGCGTCCTGCACTTACTTCCAATTCGTTAAGTTCTACGTCTTGTGTTGGAATTTCAGCTTTCATGCCTGTAAAAAGACAGGCGGCAATCATCAAAATAGAAATTTTTTTGTTCATTTTTTAAAAATAAAAAAGTTGGAACAGAGATTTGCTCTCCACTCCAACTTCGAGTTAATAATATAGGATAATAAGCCACCGACAGGAATGTCTGTAGCTATAATTTGTGTGTTTGCTTGTAGAAAATTTTCAAAAAGCAGCGACTCTTTTTCATCGTCGTCCGTATCAGATTTTAGCGAATTTTCTGTGAAAACAGGCGAATTTACCGAAAGCGAATTTGTCTTTAAAATCGCCATGTCGCTGATGCTCGCATTCACTTGTCCGATTGAAATAAGCTTGTTCAATCCGGCAAATACGGCATAGCTTTTTCGGCTCCATTGGCGAAAACGGATGCTTTTTGTTGTATGTAAAATTTGTTTTTTCAAACCGTAATTAGAAATCTAGTATTTCGTCGGGTCATCCAGATAATCTTCGAAACTGTAGAAATTTACTTTCACTTTCCAAACGTCAGAAAGTGGTGCGGTTTTGGATTTTCCGCCAATGACATACATGCTGTGATTGGCTTCGTCATTGATAATTGACGCGTTGGTACGGTATGTATAATTTGCAGAAATAGCGTTTTGAAGCGCATTCGGTTTTATCCACGTCAAACCCTGATCAATAGACTGACGCAGCTGATAAATGGTGTCGCCAACTTCATGCGTATCAGTTGTTCCGCCAAGCATAAGCAGTTTGCTGCCATAATATGCAATTCCTGCATCGTAAACCGGATCAAGTTTGAATGTTTTGTGCTGTAAATTCACCCAATAAAGCGTATCCACACCCAGAATATTCTCAGCAGACCAGCGTGTAGAAAGCGTATTGCCATCAGCACTTACGCCACCAATTACAATCACTTTTTCTCTTCCGATAGCCGGCTTGAAGCTTGTTGCTGCAAAATTATCTATCGGAAAATCAGTAAATACTCGTTTTTCAGCGAATGTCCAATTAATGCCATCGTTAGAATTTGCAATTCTTACACTTTTATCGGCTTTGTTTTGAGCAACTGCCCAGATTTTATTTTTGAATGAAAAGAGCAATGCTTTATAGTCATAATTTACGTCTGCTACAAGCGTGTGCTTTTCCCAATCGGTTCCGTTGGAAGATTTGTACACTTCATTTCCGTTGTGAAGTAAAAGCATATTATCCCCAAAAACCAAGATATTTCTGAGTTTTGCGCCCAATGGAAGTCCGTTGATTGTGCCTGCGGATGTCCAATTTACTGCATCAGTGGAAGTGAAAAGCGAATTGCTGGTACCAAAATCATTGAAAAAGTAGAATTTGTTTTTCAATAAAACCGCTTTTTGATTTTCTGAAGCAGTAGTTAAAATGTTCTTTTTCAACTCCGACCAAACGTGAAGATAGGTTTCTACTTTGTGAACTCGCAAGTCCAGCGTGTAATTTCTGAAAGTTTTCTCATCCGTAGCTAAGTTTTTGATTTTCACCGGATTGTTGAAATTAATCGAACGCATCGTAGTTCCTTGCGTTGTGGTGTAAATACTTGGAGCTTCCGGCACAGTATCGTTGATGATGAAGCCGGATGAACTGGCAAAATTAAACGTCAGATACAAACTATCTATTTTAGTACCGTAAGGAAGTGAATCGACGTTGTAAATCAGGCTATCCACTTGATTTATGGTAAAAACTGCACTTGATGCATTGGGAGAACTATCATTGTACTGAATATAAACATCCAAAACAGATGCATCTTTTGAGGGATTTGCAATTTGTGTGTTTGTATTACAAGATACGATTAAAAGCAGGCTGGCTAAAGCAATAATTAAATTCTTTGGACGAAAATTTTTCATCAATATATGTTTTATAATAGAATTTCTAAAAATGAATGCAAAGTTAAAAAACTATTTGCACTTAAAGGCTTTTAGATTGAATATTTATTTTTTTTTACAAATTAATCGGATTTCCTGAATAAAAAGTAATTATTGCTCAAAAATCGATGGTTAATTCCACCGGACAGTGATCGGAATGCACGGCATCAGAGAGAATTCGAGCCGATTTGAGCCAAGTTTTTACTGGTTCACTCACCCAATGATAATCAATCCGCCAGCCTAAATTTCTGCTTCGAGCTGCTGTGCGATAGCTCCACCAGCTATAAAATTCGCCGTTTTGCTCAAATTCCCGAAACGAATCGACCATGCCTGAAGCTTCGTATTTGTCGAGCCATTCGCGCTCTTCCGGCAAAAACCCAGAAACGCCTGTGTGACGCTCGGGATGGTGAATATCAATGGCTTTGTGACAAATATTATAATCGCCACAAACGATAATATTCGGTCTGCTTTGTCGCAAATTGTCAATAAAATCTTGAAAATCTGCCAAAAACTTCATTTTGAAAGCTTGACGAACATCGCCGGCACTTCCAGATGGAATATAGACGCATATCAGCGTCAAATCACCAAAATCTGCTCGCAAAACTCGACCTTCCGAATCGTATTTGTGATTGTCCATGCCAATTACGATGTTGTCAGGTGGTGTTTTTGTGAAAATGGCGACTCCACTGTACCCTTTTTTCTCCGCGGAATGAAAAAAGCAAAAATACCCCATTTTGTTAAATTCCTCAGTTGCTATCTGGTCGGGCTGAGCTTTAGTTTCTTGAATGCAAAGTACGTCCGGATTTTCGTTGCTGAGCCATTCGAGCAAGCCTTTGTTCATTGCGGCGCGAATTCCGTTGACGTTGTAGGAAATAATTTTCATTTTTATATTTGTAATTCTACGAATTTACTCGTTTCACTTCTTTGAATAATTCAGACGCAAAAACAAAATCATTCAGCGCGTCATTTTCCACGTTGAAAATGCCTTTGTTATTACCTTCCCAGGCTTTTCTGCCTTTGTCAATAAATATAATATGGTCGCCAATTTCCATCACCGAATTCATGTCGTGCGAATTGATTATTGTGGTAATATTATATTCTTGCGTAATTTCCTGAATTAATTTATCGATAATCAAGGATGTTTTTGGATCAAGGCCGGAGTTTGGCTCATCGCAAAATAAGTATTTGGGATTGAGTGCAATAGCACGTGCTATGGCAACTCGTTTTTGCATTCCGCCGCTGATTTCCGAAGGGAAAAGGTGAAATGCTTTTTCGTTCAAATCCACTCTTTTCAGACAAAAATTAGCTCGTTTTTCCATTTCTGCTTTGGTGTCCGGCGAAAACATTTCCAGAGGATACATCACATTTTCCATCACCGAAAGCGAATCAAAAAGCGCAGAACCCTGAAACAGCATTCCTACTTCTCTGCGTAGTTTGCGAATTTCTTTCATCTGCATATCTGGCAAATTTCTGCCATCGTACTCGATTTTTCCGGTGTCAATGCGATGAAGTCCGATAATGCTTTTCATCAAAACTGTTTTCCCGGAACCGCTGGCACCGATTATCATATTGCATTTTCCGTCTTCAAAAACGCCTGAAATGTCGAACAGCACCTGATTTCCGTCAAAGGATTTATTTATATTTTTAACTTCAATCATGGTTTTAATTCAGCATTAAATTGGTGATGAGCAAATTGAAAAACAGTATCAAAATACTGCTGTTTACTACGGCGTTTGTGCTGGCTTTTCCTACATCTAACGCGCCTCCATACGAATAATAGCCGTAATAAGAAGCCACAGAAGCTATGATAAATGCAAAAACCACCGATTTTACGATGGAGTAAAAAATGTAGTAGGGGATAAATGCGTATTGAATGCCGAGAATGTAGTCTGCCACGGTAATTATATCTGAAAATACGCCAACTAAATAGCCACCGAAAAGTCCGACAGCCATACTGAAAATCACCAAAAATGGCATCATCACCACAAATGCTGTGATTTTTGGCAAAATCAGATAATTCGCAGAGTTTACGCCCATGATTTCGATGGCGTCAATTTGTTCGGTAATCCGCATGGTGCCAATTTCTGAAGCGATATTGGAACCGACTTTTCCGGCTAAAATCAGACACATGATGGTGGATGAAAATTCCAGCAACAAAGTGTCGCGCGTAACTAAACCAGTGCTGTAAGTCGGTAAAAGCGGATTTTCGGTGTTTAGTTTTGTTTGGATAGTCATTATGGCTCCGATAAAAATGGAAATAATAATGACAATCGGGAGCGATGCCAGTCCGAGTTTTTCCACTTCTTTCGGAAATTGCCTCCAGAACATTTTCCAGCGGTCGGGCTTTGTGAAAACTCTCCGCATCAGCAGAGCATATTGCCCGGTTTGATATAAATAACCCATAGATTGAATTTTCGTTAGCGTGAAATTGCCGGGAAATTTAAATTGAATTTTCCTTCAGTTTGGCAATTCATCAGTTTACAAAGATAAAACAAAAAATGCGATGGTGAATAATTTCACATACTCAAAACAAAAAAGAGAAACTCAAATTTGAATTTCTCTTTTCTATTTCTTTTCCTTCGGAAAGGATTAGTAACGTCTTTCTTTGATACGCGCTTTTTTACCTGTACGTTCACGTAGATAGTACAATTTAGCACGACGCACTTTACCTCTTTTATTTACCGTAATGGTTTCAACGAATGGAGAATCCAATGGGAAAATACGTTCAACACCCACGTTACCGGACATTTTACGTACTGTAAAGCGTTTTTTGTTCAAGTGACCAACGATTTTGATAACATCGCCTCTAAACTCCTGGATACGCTCTTTGTTACCCTCTTTAATACGATAACCTACGGTTACTGTATCACCGGCTTTGAACGCTGGGAAGTTTTTTTCTTGGTCAAAAGCTTGTTCTGCAACTTTTATTAAGTCCATGATTTAATTTTTATTAAAGTTGATACTATGCGCAATATTCACAGACTTAGTTTTTTGCTGTCAGAGATTACGCTGAAAATTGGACTGCAAAAGTACAGCTTTTATTTTAAATGACAAAGTGTTACGTGGAAATATTTGAGAATTAATTGCTCGATTGAAAAATCACTGTACATCTTCAATTTTCCCCAAACTCACATAATACAATTTTCCTTTCACTTCACTATATCCCATTTCTTTCAGAAAATCTGTGTAGCGCTGTAATTGTCGCTTGTGGTAGCCATGCTCTTCTTCTCCAAATTTATAATCAATTACCGTGGCTTGTATTCCATTTAAAACCACTCGATCCGGACGATACATTTCGCCTGATGGAAGTAGAATGGCACATTCGTTCAGAATTTCGGCATCTTTACTAAACCACTCATTTACTTCAGCTTGCGACCAGAATTGTTTTAATTCTTGTTGAATTCTCGGTAAATCGCTTTCGCTAATTCTACCCGAAGTCAGTAGTTCAGAAACAGCTTTTTCTTCATCGCCGCGTAGAATTGTTTTTTGCAGAATTTCATGCATCAACGTTCCGTAATTTACTCTACTTGCAGAAATTGGCGTAGTTTTCCAGTAATCCTTACTAGTATGTTTGATTTTCAGTCTTTCACTGCTATCTACAATCGGGTAGGAGCTTAGTTTTTTCGAAATGCTGTCCGATTTTTTTTCTTTATATACTGCCGTTGTCGGTTCGCCAATTTCCAAAATCGTTTTATCTTCATTCCAAAATTCAGCTAATTCTGTGTTTTCAGTTAAAGAAACATACATTAAATCGGAAATGCAAGACAAATTATTTACACTGTTGGAAGGAGCTTCGGCAAAAATGTACATTTCATTCCGGGCTCTGGTGAAGCCAACATAAGCAATGTTCAGATTATCAACGTACTGATGTAGCAATTCTTCAAAGTAATCCTTGCTAAAAATGGAAGATGCAAGTTTTTTCTCGTACATTACAGGTAGCAATGGTAACTCATTAAAAGGTGCCACTTCCGTTTCACACCACAAAAGCGGAGCTTTCGTGCCTGTGTTTTGCATATCCCAGTTGCAAAATGGAACGATTACAACCTTGAAATCCAGTCCTTTGGAAGAGTGAACGGTCATAATTCGGAAAGCTTGCTCATT
This sequence comes from uncultured Paludibacter sp., assembly GCA_964498765.1. Taxonomy (GTDB): domain Bacteria; phylum Bacteroidota; class Bacteroidia; order Bacteroidales; family Paludibacteraceae; genus UPXZ01. Next base: position 10,573 of record CAZCIU010000080.1, read on the forward strand.
TTCCGGTGTGTTAATTCTCTGTTTATCGCCGTTGTCGTTCCACCATTTTATAAAGCTGCTCAAGTCGGCGTTATTGTTGTTCGAAAATTTATATACCACGTCTTGAAATGCTTGTAAAAAGACTGTTTCGCCGTGCCATTTTTCAATTTTAAAGTCGCTGATAAGTTTTTCTACTGCTTCGTAGAGTGATAAATGACTAATTTCTTCCAAACAAGCATTTTCTTCTTCCGTGAAAAATGTAGAAAAAACAGTGGATTTATCAAAATCTAAATCCGTTGCAGTAAAATGATTTGGCTTGCTGAGTTTATATTCAAAAAGCATGTTGGCACGCGCCACTTCGTTGCTCGGGTCGAGGATAAATGAAAGTGTAGAAGTGATAAAATTTACCGAACTGGAAGAAGTGAGCATAAGTCCCTCATTTCCTACAATATTGTAACTAAAACCGGGTTTTGCATCAGCTGAATTTTTGTAATTCAGCATAAATTCAGTGACTTTTTTAGCTTCTTTATTTGTCCGAACAAGGAAAGCAATGTCGGAATGTTTATAACCTTTTTCAACCAAATTTTCCACTAAGGAAGGAATACGATCAAGAACTTCATCCGCCCAATCCTTATCTTTATCCTCTTTAGCCACAAATTCCAGTCGCACGTGACCGATGCCCGCATCATCCGAAATTTTTTGC
>CAZCIU010000081.1:0-10835 GCA_964498765.1 uncultured Paludibacter sp.
GTTCATAACCATAGTTTTTTTCCTTCTTTCGGGGTATTCTAGGTTAACGACCCAGTAAAATATATTTAATCTATTACATTTAGGTGTTTTGGGAATTTCTGTTAAAAAACTGTGTCAAAATTAACGTAAAAATCTAAATTCGCAAAATTAAATCAAGCATTTCATTGCGTTATCTATTTGGCTGTTATCGAAACTGTCTAAATATATTTGTGTGGTTGCAATATCGGAATGTCCCAATGCTTCGCTTATCAGTTCCACGTGTACGCCCGATTTTTTCAACGTTGTAGCGAATGAGTGGCGGGCTACATAGGTGGTTAGATTTACGTTTTTGAGTTTTGCGGTGTCTGCAACTGTTTTTAAATGCTTGTTGATATGTCCTAAAACTTTGTGTATTCTGTTTTGCTTTTGCGTGGCTGTAATGTGTGTTTTTGTGTCTAATATCGGGAATAAATAGCTGTCTGTTTCATCGGTATTGGTATAGCGGTTTAATATCTCTAACGCTTTTTCTGATAGTGAAATATTTATTTTTTTGCTTGTTTTTTGGCGTGTGTATTGAAGTCGGTTATCTGTTATATTGCTGTGTTTTAAGTTGGCTATGTCTGTGAAATTTATTCCTGCACATAGATAACTGAGAATAAAAATATCTCTGCTGAATTGCATATAAAAGGGTTTATCTGATAAATTTAGTTTCATTACTTTTAAAATATCGGATTTTGTAATTGCTCTTTTTTGCGTGGAAACATCAAATTTATTTACTTTGTAATCGTTGAAAGGATAATCGGCTTTGCTTGCAGATTTTTGTTCTATTGCTTTGTTGTAAACGCTTCGCAATGTCCGAAACAGCAAACTGATAGTTGTTTCTTTGTTTTCTTTTGCTCTCAACCATTTTTCGTATCGTTGTAGCCAATCGGTGTCAATGTCGGAAAATAGGAAGTTTGTTTTTCCTTTTGCAAATTCTTTGATTGAGGATAGAGAATAACGATAAACAAGTAGATTTCCCCGTTTATTGTTTTCGGATAGCTGTGTGATTAGTTGCTGATAAAATTCTCCAACGGTTTTACGGGTAATCTTTTTTTGTTTTTGCTCTAATAGCGTGGTGGCGGTGTAGTCCTTTTGGATTGCGTTTAATTCAAGGATTTGATTGTTGCACTCTGCTATTTTGTTCAGAATGATTTTTTGAATTAGTTCTCCATCGGGACAATTGGGTTTCGGTTTGTTCTTGTTGAAGTCCCAAAACTTCGGGTTTAACGATATTCCCAAACTTTGGTATTTTCTTTTTCCGTCTTTGGAAATTTGTAACATTAACGGGTTTTCACCGTTGGAAAGTGTCTTTGATTTGTAGCAAACTACTGAAATTGAGGCTTTCATGACGTAAAACTGGTTTACATCTCGGTTTACATTTGCTTAAATAAACCACCTGAAACAGTACTTTTAAAAACAAAAATCAGATAACTAATTTTTACTTAATTATCTGATTATCAGTGTGGGCGTTGACGGATTCGAACCGCCGACCCTCTGCTTGTAAGGCAGATGCTCTGAACCAGCTGAGCTAAACGCCCTTGTTTTTTCAAAAGTGTTGCAAAGATACTGCTATTTTTGAAACTACAAAAATTTTGACAAAAAATATTTAAATATTTTTATTTATTTCCGCCAAAAAGCACTCTGAATGCCTCTTCTACTTTCCTCACTTGGATTAATTCAATCTTTATTTTCTTTAAATCAAGACTTTTGAGATTGATATTTGGCATAATCATTTTCTGAAATCCTAATTTTTCCGCTTCGTGGATGCGCTGCTCTAAACGATTAATTGGACGAATTTCACCCGAAAGTCCAACTTCACCTGCCATACAAACGTGTTGTTCGATTGCAATGTCGATATTGGAAGATAAAATTGCTGAAATTATAGCCAAATCAATTGCCGGATCATTCACTTTTATTCCACCTGCTATGTTTAAGAATACATCTTTTTGAGCCAATTTAAATCCGGCACGTTTCTCTAAAACTGCAAGCAACATATTTAATCGACGCAAATCAAATCCCGTACTGGAGCGCTGGGGATTGCCATAAGCTGCTGAACTTACCAAAGCTTGCACCTCAATCAAAAACGGTCGCGCACCTTCAATCGCAGAAGCAATCGCCACGCCACTCAGACCTTCGTGATTCTGTGAAAGAAGCAATTCCGAAGGATTACTCACTTCACGTAGTCCGCTTTGCTGCATCTCAAAAATCCCCAGTTCCGATGTGCTTCCAAAACGATTTTTTATAGGACGAAGGATTCTGTACATATAATGTTGATCGCCCTCAAACTGCAAAACCGTATCCACGATATGCTCCAACACTTTCGGCCCGGCAATGCTGCCTTCTTTATTTATATGTCCGATTAGTAAAACAGGAATATTTGTCGTTTTGCAAAATTTTAGCAATGCAGCAGCACATTCGCGAACTTGCGATACGCTTCCGGGTGACGATTCCACCGTTTCAGTTGTTATTGTTTGAATGGAATCAACGATAAGCAAATCCGGTTTTACATTTTGTGCATGTACAAAAACTTGCTCAAGCGAAGTTTCACTCACGATATAACAATCCGGCTCATCAAAAGAAAGTCGTTCGGCACGGAGTTTCAACTGGCTCACACTTTCCTCACCGGAAATATAGAGCGTTCGTTTGTTTTTCATTCCAAGCACCACTTGCAGTACCAAAGTTGACTTTCCAATGCCCGGCTCACCACCAATCAGCACCAGCGAACCTTTGACTAAGCCGCCTCCAAGAACGCGATTTAGTTCCTGACTGCTCGTATCAATGCGCTCTTCTATGCTGGTTTCTACATCCGAAATCAGCACAGGTTTCTGTTTCGTAGGCTCAAGTCCGGCGATTACAACCTTCGGCGTTCCCGATTCTTTGTGAATGATTTCTTCCACAAATGAGTTCCATTCGCCACACGACGGACATTTTCCAATCCATTTGGGCGAATCAAAACCGCAATTCTGACAAACGTAAACTGTTTTGCTTTTAGCCATAAGTCTAAAATTATTTACACAAAGATAGTTTTTTATTAGAAAATCCACAAAATCTGAAATCTACTTTGCTTATAACTGTATCATACTATTTCTCAAATGATTATTTTTTTGTAATTTTGCACCCTCAAATTTTAGCTAATGCGTAAATAGTTAATAAGTTGAGTAGTACACAAAAAATCGTATTTTCAAATGAAAAAATTCAAAGAATATTCCGGACTTAATCTTTCTGACATCAATAAGCAGATGCTTTCTTATTGGGAAAAAAATAATATGTTCCAAAAAAGCATCGAAATCCGCGAGGGACATCCCACGTTTGTGTTTTATGAAGGTCCGCCTTCGGCAAATGGAATGCCGGGAATTCACCACGTGATGGCGCGTACCATCAAGGACGTTTTCTGCCGTTACAAAACGATGCAGGGTTTTCAGGTGAAACGGAAAGCCGGCTGGGATACGCACGGACTTCCGGTGGAGCTGGGCGTGGAGAAAATGCTCGGAATTACCAAAGAAGACATTGGGAATACTATTTCGGTAGATGAGTATAACAATGCTTGCCGTACCGAGGTGATGAAATACACCAAAGAATGGGAAGATTTGACCGAAAAAATGGGTTATTGGGTGGATATGAACGATCCGTACATTACGTACGACAATCGTTACATCGAAACGCTTTGGTGGCTACTCAAACAGCTTTACAACAAAAATCTGCTTTACAAAGGATACACCATTCAGCCTTATTCGCCGGCGGCAGGTACAGGACTTTCCACGCACGAACTCAACCAGCCCGGTTGCTATCGTGATGTGAAAGACACTACGGTGGTGGCTCAGTTTAAGATAAAATCCAAAGAAAATACGTACTTTCTAGCTTGGACCACTACGCCTTGGACGCTTCCGTCCAATACCGCTTTGGCTGTTGGGCCGAACATTGATTATGTACTTGTAAAAACTCAAAATCAATATACCAAAGAAGAAGTTCAGGTGATTTTGGCGGAAACTCTTTTGGGTTCGGTAATGGGTAAAAACGAGTATGAAATTTTAGAAAAATACAAAGGTACCGAACTTGCCGGGCTGGAATACGAGCAACTTATTCCTTGGATTAATCCGGGCGGAAAAGCTTTCCAAGTGATAGTCGGCGATTTTGTAACTACCGAAGACGGTACCGGAATTGTGCACATCGCGCCTACTTTTGGTGCGGATGACGACCGCGTGGCGAAACAAAACGGCATTTCACCGCTTATCCTGATTGATAAAGATGGCAACAGGCGTCCGATGGTGGATTTGACCGGAAAATTCTACAAAATAGAAGATTTGGATGCTGATTTTGTGAAAAACAGCGTGAATACTGACATTTATGCTGAGTTTGCCGGACGATTTGTGAAAAACGATTACGATGCTTCACTGACTGAAAATGATGCTACGCTGGATGTTGATTTGGCGGTGATGCTGAAACAGCAAGGTTTGGCATTCAAAATAGAAAAATACACGCACAACTACCCACACTGCTGGCGTACTGACAAACCGGTGCTATATTATCCGCTGGATAGCTGGTTTATCAAAACCACCGCTTGCCGTGAGGAAATGATTGAGCTGAACAATACCATCAACTGGAAACCGGCTTCTACCGGAACCGGACGTTTCGGAAAATGGCTTGAAAACCTGCAAGACTGGAACCTGAGCCGTAGCCGTTATTGGGGCACACCGCTTCCAATCTGGCGTACGGAAGATGGCGCGGAAGAAATCTGCATTGGTTCTGTGGAAGAATTGATGGGAGAAATTGAGAAATCGGTCAAAGCCGGACTAATGGAAGAAAATCCATTCAAAAACTTCAAAGTAGGTGAATACACCGCCGAAAATTACGACCCGAAAAATATCGACCTTCACCGTCCGTACGTGGATAATATCGTTTTGGTTTCCCCTTCGGGAAAAGCGATGAAGCGCGAGCTTGACCTGATTGACGTATGGTTTGACAGCGGTGCGATGCCGTTTGCGCAGTTGCATTATCCGTTTGAGAATAAAGAAATGGTGGAGCAACACGATTTTTATCCCGCCGATTTTATTTCGGAAGGAGTGGATCAAACACGCGGTTGGTTCTTCACGCTTCACGCCATCAGCTCGATGGTAAAAGGTTCTGTGGCATTCAAAAACGTGATTTCCAATGGATTGGTGCTGGACAAAACCGGTGCTAAAATGTCCAAACGCCTTGGTAATGCTGTGGATCCATTTTCCACAATTGAAAAATACGGTTCCGACCCGCTACGCTGGTATATGATGACCAATGCGTCGCCGTGGGACAACTTGAAATTTGACATCGAAGGTTTGGAAGAAGTTCGCAGGAAGTTCTTCGGAACGCTGTATAATACGTATTCGTTCTTCGCATTGTATGCCAATGTGGATAATTTCAGTAATTCGGAAGCGCAAATCCCGATGGCGGAACGTCCCGAAATTGACCGCTGGATTATTTCATTGCTCAACACATTGATTAAAGACGTGAAATCTTACTACGAAGATTACGAGCCGACGAAAGCCGGACGCGCGATTTCTGATTTTGTGGGAGAAAATCTGAGCAACTGGTACGTTCGCCTAAACCGCAAGCGCTACTGGGGCGGTGAGTACGACCAGGACAAGGTTTCTGCTTATCAGACGCTTTACACTTGTTTGGTTACCGTTGCGAAATTAATGGCACCGATAGCGCCGTTTTACGCCGATCAATTGTATCAGGATTTAACCGCTGAAAATTCAGTTCACTTGGCTGATTTCCCCGAATTTGATGAAACACTGATTGACAAAAACTTGGAAGAATGTATGCAGTTGGCACAGCAGACTTCGTCAATGATTTTGGCATTGCGCAGAAAAGCGGAGAAAAAAGTGCGTCAACCGCTAGCCAAAGCCGTGGTGCCTGCACCCGACGAAAAAACCTATAATCAAATCCTTTACATTGCCGATTTGATAAAAGCCGAGGTAAATGTGAAAGAATTGGAAGTGATTTCGGCCGATACCGATATGGAAGGTCTGGTGAAAAAAATCAAGCCAAACTTCAAAACGCTGGGTAAAAAGTACGGCAAACAGATGAAAGAAATTGCGTCTGCAATGCCTAATATGACCAAACAGCAGATTGCTGAGATTGAAAGAAACGGCGAATATACGCTCGCGTTGCCTTCCGGCGATGTGCAGTTAACTACGGAAGACGTAGAAATTTTCACCGAAGATATGCCGGGCTGGTTGGTTGCTAATGAAGGAAACCTAACCGTAGCGCTGGACATCGAAGTATCAGACGAACTTATCCGCGAAGGAATTGCCCGTGAATTGGTAAACCGCATTCAGAATATCCGTAAATCAAGTGGATTTGAAATTGTGGATAAAATCAGCGTGAAAATCAAAAAACTGGACGAAATCAACGATGCAGTTGCTGAGCATTCAGATTATATCGCTACGCAGGTTTTGGCAAATTCTATCGAATTGGTCGATAAAATCGATAATCCTACCGAGCTGGATTTTGAGGATTATTTAGTGAAAATTTTGGTAACAAAACAATAATCAAAACATTTGTGAAATAATTGCAGTTTTGAAATAAAATGCGTATTTTCGCACTTTAATAAATCTAAAAGTTGAACCTGATAAACACGATGAATTATGTCTGAAAAAGTAAAAACAAGATATACTGATGCGGAATTGGAAGAATTCCGTCAGATTATAATGGAAAAGCTTGAAAAAGCTCAAAAAGACTACGAACAATTGCGCAACGGATTAAATAATTCCGACGGAAATGACGTAACTGACACATCACCAACTTTCAAAGTAATGGAAGAAGGTGCTTCTACGCTTGGAAAAGAAGAAGCAGGTCAGTTGGCACAACGCCAGATGAAATTTATTCAGCATTTGCAAGCAGCTTTGATACGCATTGAGAATAAAACCTACGGAGTTTGCCGCGAAACTGGAAAATTAATCCCGAAAGAAAGACTTCGTGCTGTTCCGCACGCTACATTGAGTATCGAGGCAAAAGCCGGTGGCAAATAATAATCTTTTCGGCTTTCCAAATGCCGGGTAAAGAGAGAGTTAATACAATATTAATTCGGCAGCAGAAAGAAAAAGTACGCTTGCCGAATTTTTTTATTCATAAATAACTTTTGTAATTCTTTTTTGAATGTCAATAAAAACAAAATCCTTACTGCTGATAATCCTGTTGATTTTAATTGACCAGGTTTCAAAATTTTATATCAAATTAAATTTTCCGCTTTCGTATTCCGATTTTTACGGCGATCATAATGCGGTACAGGTTTTTAGTTGGTTCAAAATTTTCTTTGTGGAAAATGAAGGTGCTGCTTTTGGGATGAAAATCATCGGAAAACTGTTCCTTACGCTGTTTCGCATAGTTGCGGTGATTTTTCTGGGAGTTTTTATCTATAAATTAATCAAGCGAGGCGCACGACCGGGATATATTTTGGCTGTTTCTGTGCTTTTGGCAGGTGCAGCCGGAAATATCGTCGATTCAGTATTCTACGGTGTTATTTTCAGCGAAAGTACTCACACGCATGCAGCGGTTTTATTTCCCGAAGGTGGAGGATATGCACCCTTGTTTTATGGGAAAGTTGTGGATATGCTTTATTTTCCGTTGATTACAAATAGCGCAGGTGAAACGGTGTTTTTTAAATGGATTTTCAATGTAGCCGATTCCTGTGTTACGGTATCTGTGATACTGATTTTGCTTTTCTTTAGAAAGGATTTGAATGAAAGTTTGGAAGGAAATAAAACTGTAAAAACTGCTGAAATTGAAGAAAAATAGACTTCCTATAGTAATTATTTTTGCAATTTTGCTGAGCATTTTTGCATCATCATGCGATACCAGACCTAAAGGCGTATTGAATGCTAAGGAGATGGAAAATCTGATGGTTGACTTACATGTGCTGGAAGGCACATTGCAGACAAAAGGAACGGTATATGATGCTCAAAGTGATCAGGGGAAATACTACGAAGCGCTTTTTGATAAATACGGAATTACGCAGGAAGAATTTGACTCGTGCTTGTCGTGGTACACGGTTCATCCAAAGAAATTTGAACGAATATATATTAATGTTGCCGGTCGAATTGAAGGCTTGACGAATGATGTTAGCAATAGGAAGTTCAATCCCGTTGATTCAACATCCCGAGACGGCGAAATTCAGCTTTGGGGAAAAGCAACCAAATACGTTTTCACCAATGATTCGGCGAGAAATTACTTGAATTTTGAGTTTCAGAATGTTGATTTGCTACCCGAGGATATGTATATTTTATCATTTCTGCACCGCCTGGCACCGTCCGACTCAAGCAAAAATCCACACGCAGTAATGTATGTAAATTATTTTAATGGCGACGTGGACAGCATTTATACAAAATCGAAAAATGACAGTGTGTTGAGAAGATATACACTCAAGTTCAAAGCTCGTAAAATGCTCAAAGTAAAATCAATTAGTGGCAGTATTCTTGGAAATGATTCGGCTTATGGTAAAATGAATGCTTACGTAGATAGTATAAAACTTGTCAGAAAATTCCAAACATTCATGCAAGATAGCATCCGAAAAGAAGTTGTTCGTGTAGATACAACCAGCGGAACGGAGATTTTACCTAATGGAATGCCCAAAAAACTAGAAAAAGGTTTACAGCAAAAAGAGTCTATTGAAGAGTAAATCAATCAGCATATTTTTCAAAACCATAAAAGTTAGAAGCAGATATAAGGTATTATATCTGCTTTTTTATTGCTATAATCTTGTAAATTTAATATTTAATTGATTTTTATTTAAAATTGAATTATTTTTTCACATTATTATTCGAGATCTTTGCAATTATATTTTAAAAAATGCTATTTTTGTAGGAATTTTGGTTTAAAATAAAATCCAAAAAATTATTATAACTAATTGTTTACCTTAAAATTTATTTTTATTATGAGAAAAAAACTACTTAAAAGTGCGATTCTAGTATTATTACTAGGAATTTCATTCTCAGCATTCGGAGCATCTACTCCAGCAGCTGATGATGGCAAATGGTATTATGTAAAATCACAACGTGGTGGAGCAGGACTTTGGTGGACGCTTAATGCTGATCCAAAAATTGTTCCAAATCAATTAGCAAAGGCTGATAATCAGAAATTTACCTTGGTTACAAGTTCTTCAGGTAAAGTTACTGTCAAATCTTTTGATGGTAAGTTAATGGTAGGTGCTTCTTCCGGATTATTTGATGCGACTGGTACTTCTAATGGCTGGACAATTCTATTGAACGAAGTTAATGGTATAAAAGGTTATGCATTCCCGGGTGAAGGAGCAGGTTTACACCAATACAATGCTGGTCATGGCTGGAAAGTTGCTAGTGGATGGTATGATTTAACAGACAATTGTACTTTCTTCTTTTATGAAGCTACAGCCAATGTTGATGCTATGATTGACGCAGATGATGCAATTATAGAAAAAGTCAGACTTAAATCAGCAATCGATGCAGCGAATTCTCAACTTACTAACACTTCAGTAGGAGCTAATCCAGGTCAATTCAAACAAGCGGACAAAGATACTTATCAGGCTGCTGTGACTACTGCTCAAAGTGCGTATGAAACTGCAACAACCAAACAAGCAGTAGTAGATGCGATTGCAGCATTGAATACAGCAAAAATAGCTTTTATGGCTACTGCAATTTTACCTACTATTAGTACTGACGGTAATGAAGTATGGTACTTTATTCAAGGTACCAGGCCAGCAAATACTTATATGACTAGTGAAGGTGTTGGTGGTTTTGTTCCAAGTAGAACAGTTATTCCAGATGAAACACAACTTTGGAAATTAGTTCAAAATACTAATGGTACAAAGAATGGTTTTGCATTGGTAAATAAAGTTACAGGTGAATATATTAACGTAGATGTTGTTAATAATACTAAATTTAAGACTCAGGCAGCTATGCCAAATAATAATCTTAAATTTAGAATTAGTAATCAGTTGACAAATAAAGCATATCGTTTTTGGATTGAAAACGCTTCAGGTTCAACACCGGCATTACGTTTCCATGCAGGAGGTCAAGGGCACGATTGGAGTGCTATGAACTACACTGGAAATGAAAATGATAACTGTACTTGGTTGTTTTTAGATTATACTACAGCCTTAAGAGTGTTCTTGCAAAATGGAATTGATGCAGCTAGTAATATTATAGCGACTACAAAAGAAGGTACAGATTTTGGTCAATATCCTGTAGAAGCTAGAACAACATTGGAAGAAGCTATTGCTGCTGCACAAACAGTTTACAACAATCAAGGAGCAACAAATGAGGAATTAATAGCTGCAACTGATGCAATGAATGATGCTATTGAGGCATATAAATTACTTTGCAATACTGATTTAAATACATTCTTATCTGATGATAGTAACTATGTTCGTTGGTATGTAATTAAGAGTACTGCTAAAAATGATCCAGGAACTAACAGCAGAGATTATATTATTGGAAAAGTAATTTCTTCTACTGGTCGCGTTGAAGGTCAGCATTTTACATACGAATATCCTAGTGAGCCTGTTACTGACGAGCAAATGTTTAGAGGTGTATTCTATGATGGTAAAATTGCATTTGTTAATAGAGCTAATAGCCTGTTTCTGGGGGCTAATGGAGTAGTGACACCAAATCCTACAACTTTCGACTTGAACTTATTGGAGGATGCTTATTCATTTAATATTAAGTCTGCGACTCATGCAGCAATCCATGCACAAAACAATTACCAGGATATAGTTTCTTGGCCAGGTTTAGCAGGAACTCCTTCTGCTTGGGTATTTGAATTTGTTGAAGAAGCGTTAAAAGCTGGTGAAATTACCAAACTTT
>CAZCIU010000082.1:0-10772 GCA_964498765.1 uncultured Paludibacter sp.
ATGTTGAATCATTAAAAAAATGCCCGACTGTCAGATGAAGTCTTAGCTAATACATCTAAAAAAAGCGGCTTCTTGAAACAAGATGCCGCTTTTCAAAAGTAAGGTATTAAACGCTACTACCTGATGAAACTTATTTTTGCAAAATCGACATACTGGAAGGCTTCTTTCTTGTTAATAGTAATGAAGCATTTATATGTGCCTGAAGCTCCATTATCTTTACTGCTTACATCAATATATGCAGCATTATTTGCACCAATCTGATTGCCGGATTTGTCTAATTCCATCCAAGTTACAATCAACTTCGGATTGCTGAATCCGGTAGTAGAAGCATTAGCGAAATCAGTTATCCGCACCTGAAATTCGCATACTACCTGCCCGTTTTCCTGGATATCAGTTATCACAAAGCGGGTTACTTCATAGCCTGCACCTTCTGCCACTTCAAAAGGTACGGTGTTGCCCACTATCGTTACTTTTTCCTTGTTAATGTCTTCTTGAAATTTTGTTCTGACTTCCTCTAACTCCACCTTTTGTTTTTCTGAAATTTCTCCTGCTTTCTTCATTGTTTTTTCGGAGTACTCGGTCAGTTTGTCCATTTGGGCTTTGTATTTGGCTTTTATGATGCTGTCTTGCACGTTCTTATTATAGACGAGTGATGGCATGTTACCCAGAATGTCGTTTTTGGAAAGTTTGCCTGTTGACTTGTCTCCTTCGCCGCTACTTACACCACCGCAGGAGGCAAACATGGCTGCCGTAACGATTAGAGCGACAAATTTATATTTATAATATTTCATAATTTTACTTTTTTTGAAAATTAAAAGTATTTTATAGCTATGTTTGCGGGTAAGAAAACCCATTATCTCCTTATTGAACAGGAATATTTCTAACCTGTATCGGCTCTACTTTCGACATATTGGACCCTACGTTTCCCCCATTACTTGAATACACATAAAATTCAATTTGTACCACTTCGATACTGCTAAGAGTAGTGGGCAAATCCGAGAAAACAAATTCATACTTCACGGGAATACCTACCGGATTTTCTTTGGGACCGCTGATTTGCGTGAAAGTGCCCACTTCCTGACCCACATATAAGTTACCTTTGGCATCATAAGCATTAACGCACTCTTCATTGCCGCTTCCACAAGGTTTACCCAGTGCGGTTTTTACGCCATTTTGCCTGGCTTTCACACCCAATGTCAGCAGCACTGCTTGAGTCGTACTATCTCTTTTACAAGACAGCACTTCTAATTCAATTAATTTTTGAGCATCAAAATCCATTGCCACGAAAGTTTCGTTGCTCATATTGATTCCCGTAGTACTTTCGCCCACCTTACGAATGAACGAACCTAATTTTGATTTTTTCTTTTCGTTCTTCTCGGTGGATTGACTGAAAGCATTACCTACCAAACAGAAAACAGCTAAAACTGATAATAATACTACTTTTTTCATTTTTTTTTAATTTAATTGTTAGTAATGTGAAAATTTTATTTTATAACTCTGATTCTTGTAAAATTAACATAGTCTGCCGAAACTACAACAGTGGCTTTTTAGCTTTTGATTCTGCCGTATTTTTTCTAAAAATATGACATAAACAGTTGCTTATTGGCTTGTCGTTGAAACGATTATTCTTTTATAAACTTTCTTGTCACAACTCCATTGTCTGTTTCAATCTTCACAAAATAAATTCCCCGTGATAAAGCAGAAATATTGATTTTATTTTTCGAATCGTCATACTGACAAACCACCTTACCTGACAAATCCAATATTTCTAATCGGTTAATTTGTATTTCGCCATTTTCAATTCTCAACTCGTCTTTTGCCGGATTCGGATAGAGTGTGTAATTCCTTGCTGCGTGAGCCTCTGCAGCCTCCTCAATGCTGGTCTGGACAAAGCCACCAACTGTGATGGTACGCTGCGCCGATATGCCCGAGCCGTCTATGGCGGTCGCTTTTACGGTAATTGTGCCATTACTGCCCCTACCTATGTAAGTGAGCAGTCCGCTTTCAGAGATAATCGCCAGATCAGCTCCTTCGGTAATCTTCCAATTCACACGTTTGTAGGTAGCCATAGCCGGTAGTATTTCGGCATAGAGATGTAAAACAGGCTGATCGGATGTCAGTTGTATGTTTTTCTCTATGGATTGTATGAAAAGACTTTGGGCGAAAGTAACAGCAACAGATTGATTGGTAGTTACCGTATTGGAACTGCCCGAAATAGTATTGGCAGTTGTGCCTTTAACATATTGCGGACTCATTGCTTGCTGTTCAAGACTAATCCATTTATCGGAATAGCTGCTGCTGTACGACAAGGCATAATAAGCATCTTCAGGTGCATTGATGTCGGTGAAGCTGTTTTCATAACCGGAAGCTGTCGTAATAATTTGCATATTCTCCGGCGAGGTTCCGCGCAAAATGCTATAGCTGTTAATCAAAGCTCCTTCATATTTAGTCCATATCAAATTGATGGCATTCCCCAATCCTTTGTTAATCATTACATGCACATTGCAGTGTGTTTCACTCATCTGACTTCTCCCACCGAAAGTTGTACCCAAAGCAATGCGATAGCGGGATTTCCTTACCAATGGGTCGGAAGACTGGTCGATATACATTTCTGCCGTAAGCGGCACTTCATCTATCTTTACAAAATTATTGGTACTGCCCATCTCTTTGTATATCTCAATTTTATTGAAAATACTGATATCGAGATCCGTAGGAGTTGTCCAGTTGATTTTAGTTTTCCCTGTACCTGCATCTACCGTAACCAAAGCAATCTGAGGAGTCAGGTTTTGTCCAACTACATCCGTTGTCTGTCTATAGACCAATTCACCACAACTTTCATCATTATACACCAACTCTATCCATTGTGTTCCATTTTTGGGGAATATCACCACAGCATCCAAGCTGCCTGCACGCCGCTTAACGGTAATTTTATTTACATCGGAAGGGGCTATCACATTCATTCCCGACACATTTTCGGCTGTGACAACTTGCATGTTGTCGGATGTGCGAATATACACCTTTTTGGTCGGGTCATTGAATAAATCAGGCAGGGTAAAAGGAATTTCGCATTTAGCCAGCACAGTAGTCGGTAAACTGAACGCCATATCCACATTCTTGCGCACTTTAAGCGGACGATCAACCGTTTTGCCGCCTACGGTAACTTGTACGTTTTTCAAGCCGGGAGTATTCCACAGTACATTCCATGAATTAGTACCAGCCGCAACAGCTTCTCCGCCATCCCAGTGCCACGTTACCACGCCTGTTTCAGTGCCGGTATAACTGATGTTGACTCTTTTGCCGAGGCAAGCCGTCTGCGGCATTTTGATGTTTACCTGACTTTCTACCGTAAATTCATAGACGGTAGAGAATGGCGAATGTTCGTTCCACAAGTCTATTGCCTGCACTTGTAGTTGATACGTTTTCCCAACCTGAAAGCGCGAAGCGGGCACAATCATCTGTGTACCCCGTCGGTAGCCGCCGTAATCGGGAATAGCTATGCCAACGTCTTTCAGCCCATTCATCGGGGAAAGGATAAAACTGCCCGCACCCGATTTGCCTTTTTCCTTTACGCTGATATTGTAGCGCATCTGTGTAACCGGTGTTTCGGCATCTACGGCTGCATCCCACGACAAAAGGATTCCCTCATCCGTTTGGGCCGCGCGCGCGTTCAGCGGCGCTTGCGGTGGGGTGTTTTTAATGCGCGAAAGTATATCGTAGCTTTTGGCATCGGGTACGCCATCGCCGTTCAGGTCGACAAAGGGGTATATCCCCTTACTTTCATTACTGGGAATGCTCTGTAAATTTCCCGGATGGGTAGCGGCTATATCCTGCCAGCGGATTTCCATATTGGGATAAAAATAAAGTATGCCAACGTAGAAAACTATATCGGGATAGCCGTTGTTATCCACATCGTAAATGGAATAATCTTTACTTAGCCATTGATCGGTAGGAAGTTTTATTTCCACAGGCTGGGAATTATACATATATGTCTTATCGCCTAAATAGCAATATAAGATTTTTTTCTCGGCGTCCAACTTAATAAAATCGGGATAGCCGTCATTATTTAAATCGGGCAAATCAGTTATTTGAGCACTATAAACAAGCGGTGTTTGTATTTTGGTAAATTGACTGTTTCCATTATTCAAATAAACAACCACTTTACCATTTTGTGAATTACTGCAAATAATATCATAAAACCCGTCTTTGTTTAAGTCCAAAGTATAACCATATTCAAGTTTCTCGATGAGATTCAAACGGGTAAAGTTTTTATTGTCGCCTGCATTCATATAAATGCCGGTTCTGTTGTCTGAACTGTACATCATCGAAGATACCATATCGGGATAGCCGTCATTATTAAGGTCTATCCATTGTACTTCCTTATTATTTACTCTTTGCCAGAATCTTACGCTATTTTCAAAGAGATTAATCCCTTTGGTGTTATTTGCCGTAAATGTTTCGGTACTGTATTCAAAATCGAAATCATCGCCGTTGATAAACAGGTTTCCTTTGTTAGTTTCACCAACAAAATCGGGCAGTCCGTCCATATTGAAATCCATAAAATGGATATAACTTGGCTTTAAGTCGGAGTTATAGGTACGCCCCACTTTGGTAAATTTGCCTTGACCATTGCCTTCCAATATACCAAATATATTATAGTTTGGATTGTTGTAAGCCGTGCCTGATACAAGATCCAACTTACCGTTCATATCGGCATCGAAGAATTGCCAGTCGTTTTGATAATTCAGCCCCAGTTTATTCTCTTCAAACTTTACGGCATATACCTCTAATTGTTTTTCCGTCAAGCCGGATTTATTGCCCGCGCCGTCCGTTACCTGCAAGGAAATGGTTTTCCGTCCGGCGGTATTATAGACCACTTTCCACGTGCCGTTGCTTTCGGAAACAATTTCGCCGCCTTCGCCCATATTCCAGTTGTATTGATATGATTCTTTTTTGGGCGTTTTTAATGTTAAGGACAACGTATCGGCGGTAGTAGTTTGGGTGTAGCCCATATTGAACTGCGAACTTAACTGGGTATGACTGTAAACTGCCTCGCTGCTCCACGCTCCGCCCCGTCCATGCGCGTCAACCGCCTGCACAGCTATGTAGTAGTTGCCGGCGCTCCATCCGCCGGTACGCATCAGGCGGAAAAGCGCGCTACTGCAATTGCCCGCTCCGGTACGCCTCCGGCTTCCATCTGCATTGGCATAAGCGTATAAAATATCACCTTTGCCCGGCTCGGTACCGATGCGCAGGGCGTAAGTGAGGTCGGGCACGGCGGTCAGGTCATCGCTGCCGGGTTTCCATTCAATACGCAATACCTGCGCGGCGGCATCGGCTATAAAAGTGGGCACCGCCATTCGCGCGGGTGAGTTGTTGGTTTTTACAGCATCGAATGTGCCGAGCAGATTAAAAGTACCCAAGTCTTCACATCTCAAAACACCTCCTTCTTGGTGACAAATTAATTGATGTTGAATGGTATAAAAATTTGTTTTTCCACTATTATCCAAGTCGCCGGCAATCCAGTTTACCGATTTTGAATCAGGAGGAGTTGTACCCCAATAGTCCCATTTTACATAATCAACAAACGATTCGGCATCCTTCGCTACGCTCCATCCGGAGGTGGCATTGCATTTAATACGGTATAATTTGTGGTTTCTTGTTTCTGTATCCCACTGTGCCGCAATCACTTCATATATACCGTCATTATCCACATCCAAGCAGTCCTTGAAATAAAGTTTATCGGGTAGAGAACGTTCTTTTTTGGTAAAGGTATTGTCGCCATTGTTTTGGAAGAAAACGAGGAAAGCGTATTGCGAACTTTCGGTATAGTCAAAAGGCAGCAGGATGTCCACATCGCCGTCTCCGTCAAAATCGTAACAATACACATTGGAGATATTCATATTCTGCATCAAGGTTTGTTCGCGGAATCCTCCGTCACCTGTATAAATTTGCAGTGTAACCGTTTTTGTTTTACTATCAAAAAGGATATAATCGAGAATGCCATCTCCGTTCAAATCGCGGGCTGTAGGTATGCCTTTGAAAGTTCCGAAGTAGTACACGCCCTCATCGATGGAAATAAGCGCTCCGCCATTTTTATTGTCAATTAAATCCAGATAGCCGTCCATATTCAAATCTATGGTAGTAATATCTTCACTCCACGCAATTTCAGCCATGGTTGCTTGAGGCGCTTTTTGTGCACCATCTTTCATCAATTGCTTGCGAATTACCTTGGCTAAAGAAACTCCCGAAAAACGAATGGGCGCAGCAGCTACGATAGGAGCATCTCCTTTGGCAATAATGGCATCATCGATTTCTTCCTCGTCGGTAAGTACGCGGAGGGTTTTGCGCATAAACGTGCCGTCCGGCTGCTGGAGCATAAAGTAATGTTGTTTGGTATTGCTGTTGTAGCCGTACAGGTCGGGGCGTCCGTCGCCGTCGGCATCGAGGGTAATGTCGGGCATTTCCCACTCTGTACTTTTATTATAGTCTGTACCCACGTAAGCCGGTTTTTTAATGATGCTTGGGGTAAATGTGCCGCCGGTATTGCCGGTAAAGAGGTAGGTATCGTAAATAGAATAGTAAACACCTTTAAAAAACATATCAATATTTTCATCGCCCACATAATTACCCAAACCGATAAAATTATTTTCAATATTATCAATTCTCAGGGTAAATGGAAATGTGTAAGACGAGATTTCCGTGCCGGTGTGGCTGTAAGTTTTCAGAGAATGATTGTATTTATCATTACTGACATACTTTGTTTCCGGGTTAATAAATTCTAATTTCCCGTCTCCGTTGTTGTCATAGAGCCACTTGGAGGCAAGAGGGATGTTCGGAATTTGCACCTGTTCTGTTTGTTGTGCCGCGGCTGTCGTAGTTATCAGGCAGAGAATGGCGGCAAGAAGATAGTTTTTTTTCATGATAAATGAGTTACGTTTTTTATTTCTAAAACGATTATATATGTCTTTAGGAGTAATTGACTGTTTTTTGCAAAACATATCAATTGAATAATTAGCGCCAAATTTTCGACATGGATTTCTAATATCAGGAATCAATATTATGATGAATAATAACAGCGATCAGTACGCTTCTGCCAGAATGTTTATTTATGACTAAAAGTACAAATTCTGTATTTTTAAAAAAGTATCAATGCATAAAAAAAGTTGTAATTTGAAAATAACGATGTTTTAATTAATTAACTCAAAAGGGAGGCGGCATATTTGCAGGAAATTTCTTTTTGATACGGTATCGAACGCTATATATACTTGCTTGTTGAATATTGAATAACATGCCGATATCTTTGGTGTTCATGTTTATCAAAAAGCAAACGATGTACTGTACATTAAGCGTAGATAGCTTATTTTCGGCAGAATATATTATGTTTTTAAGAATACTACTATCAAAATTGTCCAAAGTTTTGATGTATTTTTCTTTATTAGATTCATTGATAGGCAAGTGACCTATCCTATTTTTGAGGTTGAAGATAACCGTTTGGTAGAAAAGTTGAAAAGTATTGGGATTATCGCCGTCCATGATTTGTGATTTGTTTTTATTTTTTCACACTTCACAAAATTAGGCAATAAAATATTGTGGTGATATAGACAAAAATAGATTTTTTTAAGAGAGGAAAAATATATAATCATATTGCGTCAATTATCGCTGATTTATGATAATTATCAATAGATGTTAACGCTCCTATACTGCATCTACTCACAAATTGAGATCTGTCACTACGGTAGAATTGACCTTCGGACTTTTGTGGGGTAACATAGGCAGACACAGTGTTAATCCGAATATCATTAAGTTAAGGAATAACATTCTGATTTACAATCAAAAACAATTCATTTTTATACAAGAAAAATCTTAATATATGAGCTAATGAAATATTTTCTTGACGATTCCTAGTATTGATAAACTAAAAGGGTAATGAAATTCCCAAAGGAAATTTCTTTTTGATGCGGTATCTTACCGTGTAAACGCTTGCCTGCTCGACATTGAAAAATGTGGCTGCTTCATTGGCATTCAAGCCGGAAAGGAAGCAGAGTATGTATTTTTTATCCATGGTAGACAGCGGAATTGTTGTGGACGCGAATAATGTGTCAACCTGTTGAACATCCAATCCGCTCATACGTTCAACGGCAGATTCTTTTGAAGGTAAAATTTTAGGAGAAACAGATGTTAAATCGGCAGAAAGTTTATTAATAAGAGTTTTAGTAGGTGATTCGTCTATTTGTCTGCGGATAAGCAGCAGTTTATCAGAGATTTCGTCCGCTTTGCTTTTGTTCTTTTCGGCAGTTTTTTTCAATCGTTCATATTCCTGTGTCAAAACTGCAATTTGTGAGTTTCTGCTGTCGAGTTCTTCCTGAGCGCTATGTGCCAGAAGTGCTGATTCGTACAGTCTCTGTTCTGTGTTTTTTTGTTTCAGCCGAACAATGATATATGCTAAAACCAGCACAATCAAGGCAATACCTGCTATTAAAACAGTGAAAATTAAGACTTTACGGGCAGTTGCGTTTTTTTCTTTTAATTGTGAGATGGCTTGTTCTTTTTTTTCTACTTCGTACTTTGTTTTAATATCATGCAATGCTTTGTTTTTTTCCAAATCGTAACGCATGCTGTTGTTTGCAGTAAGTAATTTTTGATATTCAAGTGCTTTTGCGGTATTTCCTAAGCGCTCATAAAATTCGACAAAAAATGAATAGGCTTCACCACGTTCAATTATTACAGTATTTGGGCTTATTTTCTCTACTTTTGCAATTAAATCAAGCGTTTCATTCATTTCTTTTTGAGCTCCTGCATAATCTTTCTGATAATAAAGAAGCCAGGCTCGCAGGTCCTTGATACTAATGAATCCTTCATCTTTCAGAACTTGCGAATATACCAAAGTCTCGTTTGCTTTTTGGGCTTTATCCAAGTATAGCTGAATGCTGTCCAGTTGTTTGTGTTTATTTTCCCAGTATAAATCATACATCACGGCAATGTTGTAGTAGCTCCAGACGGGATTTATTTGGAATTTTCTTATATCCGGAATCCGTTCCAATTCGCGAACCGCTCGTTTTGCGCTCATCATCATGCTGTCACGAAGCGTAGTATTGCCGGGATTTTTCTCAAAATCCGAGCCGTAATAGGTAGATAATACGGAATAATAATCATAGGCAATATTGTGATTATCAGGATATTTTTGATGTAAACCTTTCATTTTTGCAAGAATATCCTTTATCCCGTCTAAATCTCTCATATTTACGAATTCTATGGCAATATTATACAGGCAGATGCTTATATCGGATTCTTTCCCGGGTACTTTTTCATATAAATCAATGGCTTTCATGAAATAACTGTGGCTCTCTGTGGGATTCCCTATTTTTGACAGTTTTCGCGCGTATTCCCTATACACAGTTGCTTTCAGTTCGTTGTTACCTGATTTCGGCAATTCTTTCAAAGCATTTTCGAGTACACTTTTCTGTTCGTAAAAATTATCCTGAAGTTCTTCGCTCAGCGATTTTATAAAATAATAATTGATAATACTGTCAATATCGTTATCGGCTGAAATCGGCATTACCTGTAAAAGGACAAGAAGAAATATCAATTTTGGTTTCATGGCTTATTTATTTTAATTTTATCAGTTCGAGCAAATAAAATCCGTTTTTTATCCATTTAATCCAAGTAATCAATGTACTATTTTCTATTTTCTAAGAAAACAACACACTGATTCACAACATACAACGAGTTATTTGTATGATAGATGTTTAATAAATGAAGCACAATGAATGAAGTTGTTATCATTATTACAAGAACATAAATACTAACTGACATCAGTGCCTTTAGCGAAAATTTAGAACACGATAAAATGAAAAAGAGCCTGCGAGTAGCAGGCAATCAAATCAGTTTCAAAATATGTGTTGTTTAATTTACAGCCTTTAAGTCTAACTTGATATTCAACTCATCCAACTGACTTTGATCAATGGCTGAAGGTGCATCAATCATCACATCGCGTCCGGAGTTATTTTTTGGGAAGGCAATACAGTCGCGAATGCTGTCTAATCCGGCAAAAAGCGAAACGAATCGATCCAAACCAAATGCCAAACCGCCGTGTGGAGGTGCTCCGGATTGAAATGCACCCATTAAAAAGCCAAATTGTTGCTGTGCTTTTTCGGGCGTGAATCCAAGCAGTTCAAACATCTTACTCTGTAAATTGCTGTCGTGGATACGAATTGAACCGCCGCCAAGTTCCACGCCATTAATTACCATATCATACGCATTGGCACGAACGGCGCCGGTGTTCGTGTCAAGCAGGTGAATATCTTCCGGTTTCGGGGAAGTGAACGGATGGTGTTTTGCAAAGAAACGCTGCGAATCTTCATCCCACTCAAAAAGTGGAAAATCAACCACCCAAAGCGGTGCAAATACGCTTTTATCGCGTAATCCCAAACGCTCGCCCATTTCCAATCGCAATTCATTTAACGCTTTTTGCGTTTTTTCTTCTTTTCCGGCAAGAATTAACACCAAGTCATTGGGTTGCGCATTGAATAATTTTCCAATCGCTTTCAAATCATCCTCCGAATAAAATTTATCAACGGACGATTTCACCGTTCCATCTTCATTGTATCGAATATAAACCAAACCTTTCGCTCCAATTTGCGGACGTTTTACGAAATCGGTCAATTCGTCTACTTGCTTGCGGGTATACGAAGCACAACCTTGAGCACAAATTCCGCCCACATATTCTGCACTGTCAAATACCACGAAATCACGACCCGAAACGGCTTCTTTCA
>CAZCIU010000083.1:0-4800 GCA_964498765.1 uncultured Paludibacter sp.
TTTTCTGTTTTATTATTTAAAAATAATATGTACATTTGCTAAATTATTACGAAACGAATTGTATAAAAAATTATAAAAGCTAAAAATATGAAATTCACTGTATCAAGTACCGAACTTTTAAGCCATTTGCAAGCGATAAGCCGAGTAATCAACAGTAAAAACTCGTTGCAGATATTGGATAATTTCCTTTTGAGCCTGGAAGCTAACAAGTTGACAATGACAGCTTCAGATATCGAAACTACCATGATTACTTCAATGGAAGTTTACGATGTGGAAGGAAGTGGTTCTGTTGCAGTAGCGAATAAACTGATTTTGGATACTCTGCGTGAGTTTTCAGAGCAGCCGCTTACATTTCATATTGACGATAATACGCTGGCGATGGTGATTACATCTGCTAATGGAACCTATAATTTTATTGGTCAAAGCGGTGATATGTATCCTCAGTTGCCACAATTGGGCGAAAATGTTCGTACGCTAAAATTGGCAGTTCCGGTGCTTTCGAGTGGAATTTCCAAAACTTACTTCTGCATGGCTGAAGATGAGCTTCGTCCGGTGATGAACGGAATTTATTTTGACATTGCAAGTGATTTGACTTTGGTAGCCACAGATGCTCACAAGCTGGTTCGCTTCAAAACAAATTACGAATCTGCATCCGTAAATGAAGGCGAAACATTGAGTTTTATCCTGCCTAAAAAACCGGCTACGATGCTTCGCAATATTCTACCGAAAGAATCGGGTGATGTAGAAATCAAATTTGACGATAAAAATGCATATTTTGAACTGGGTAACTACACGATGGTTTGCCGTCAGGTAGAAGGAAAATATCCAAATTACAACGGCGTAATTCCAAAAAATAATCCGTTCAAAATTCACGTGGATCGCTTGACTTTACTGAATACTTTGAAACGTGTTTCGGTTTTCTCCAATCAAGCCAGTAATTTGATTAAACTGGATATTACAGCCAATCAAATCCACGTTTCAGCACAAGACATTGACTTCTCTATTTCTGCAGAAGAATTTATCACTTGTAGCTACGAAGGCGAACCAATTAAAATTGGTTTCAAATCAACTTTCTTGGTGGAAATGTTGGGCAATGTAGATTCAAGCCAAGTAGTTCTAGAGCTTGCAGATCCTTCTCGTGCAGGCATTTTGCTGCCATTCGAAAATGCTGAAGGCGAAGATATTCTAATGTTGTTGATGCCAATGTTGCTAAACGACTAAAACTGAATGAAAATATAAATAAACTATAGCAGAAAAGTGTTGAATAGAATGCTTTTCTGCTTTTATTTTGACAATAATATGAAGCTAAATCTAAAAAATCCAATCGTATTTTTTGATCTCGAAACTACGGGAACGAATATTGCTACAGACAGAATAGTAGAGATTGCGTACTTGAAAATTTCACCAAACGGACGCGAAGATGCTAAAACAATGCGAATAAATCCTGAAATGCCAATTCCGCCAGCTGTATCGGCCATTCATGGAATTTATGATAAGGATGTTGCGGATTGTCCTACTTTCAAGGAAGTGGCGAAAGAAATTGCGCGTGATATAGAAGGATGCGATTTGGCCGGATATAATTCGAACAGATTTGATATTCCGCTTTTGGCCGAAGAATTGCTCAGAGCCGATGTTGATATCGACTTGAAAAAGAGAAAATTTGTGGATGTGCAGGTTGTTTTTCATAAAATGGAACAGCGCACTTTATCGGCTGCTTACAAGTTTTATTGCGACAAAGATCTCGAAAACGCTCACAGCGCTATTGCCGATACAAAAGCGACTTACGAAGTGCTTCAGGCGCAATTAGACAGATATTCCGACTTGAAAAATGACATTGAATATCTTTCCAAATTCACTGCTCAAACTAATAACGCAGACTTTGCAGGAAGAATTATTTTCAATGAAAAAGGCGAAGAAGTATTCAATTTTGGAAAATACAAAGGGCAAAAAGTTGCCGATGTTTTGAATACTGACATCGGATATTACGGCTGGATTATGAATAGTGATTTTACGCTCGACACGAAGAAAGTGTTGACAAACATCAAGTTACGCAATTTTCAAAAATAGAAAGTTAAATTTATTCGATAGTGTTAAAAATCATATTTTCAGCGCTTTATTGATGTAATTGGCATAAACATTGCTATTTTTTGTTTGAAAGTCACATTTTAGGATGAACGTGAGAGGAAAAATGAAAATTGTTTTTAAAATACTAACCATAGTGATGTTGACAGGCGTTTTTATGCCTGTTACTGCCCAAAATACAGCCGTAGGAAACCGATCGCCGGAGCAAGAAGCTACCAAACAAACTGAAAAATACCAAAAAGAATTGAAATTGACTGATGAACGTGAGAGGAAAAATGAAAATTGTTTTTAAAATACTAACCATAGTGATGTTGACAGGCGTTTTTATGCCTGTTACTGCCCAAAATACAGCCGTAGGAAACCGATCGCCGGAGCAAGAAGCTACCAAACAAACTGAAAAATACCAAAAAGAATTGAAATTGACTGATGACCAAGTGAAACTCGTATACGACATCAATTTGAAGTACGCGCGTGAAAGAAAGCAGTCAAATAACCGCACGGAAGCTGTAAGTCGTATCAGAAAGAAAAACGAAGAAATAAGTCGTGTACTTAATCAGAAACAAAATTACGATTTACAAAACAAACGCTCTGAAACACAATCAGTTGAAATTGATGGTAAGCGAAATTTTACACGAACAAATGGTGCAGTAAGAGTAAATGAAAACTCCAGCCGTACCAACAACAGAAGTGAAGTTAATTCGGGAAATCGGCCTGTGAGACCTACTCGTACCGCACCTGCGTCACGCCAATCAACTACCGGACGCAGCGATGCTGTGAGAGAAAATGACAGACCTGTACGTGTAAATAGCAATGGCTCGAGCGGTCGCTCATCATCTTCCATTTCTACTCGCGAAAGAAGTTCATCATCACGTGAAACTCGCTCGTCAAACTCTGCGGTTAGAAGTTCGGATAATGATCGTCAATCAACTTCTTCTGGCAGCAGATCCGAAAACTCTTCGCAACCGGTTCGCAGAGAATCGGGTAGCCGCAGATAATCTCTTCCAGAAATGCCCAATCCTTATTTCCGATTTAAGCAATTCACCGTTTTTCATGACAAATGCGCCATGAAAGTGGGTGTGGACGGCGTTACGCTTGGAGCATGGGCTAATGTGGCCCATGCAAAATCGATTTTGGATGTGGGATGTGGCTCGGGCTTGATAGCGCTTATGATGGCGCAGAGGAGTAAAGCAGAAATCACAGCCGTAGATATTGATGCACAGTGCATCCTTCAATCGGGTGAGAATATCGAAAACTCACCCTGGAAAGAACGGATTTCGCTTGTGCTTTCTTCGTTTCAGGATTTTGCAGAAAACTATTCCGAAAAATTTGATTTGATCGTTTCCAATCCTCCCTTTTTTATAAATTCCTTGAAAAATCCTTTGCAATCGCGAGCTGTTGCACGTCATACAGATACGCTGTTGCATGGAGATTTGGTGAAAAATGCAAAAAAACTGTTGGCAGAAAATGGAAAATTTTGCGTGATTTTACCTGTTTTGGAAGGTGAGCAATTTATTGAATTAGCTGAAAAAGAAGGTTTGTTTTACAGTCAGAAAGTGAGCGTTTTTCCTAATCTTGAAAAACCAGCCATACGATTATTGTTAGAATTCAAAAACGAAAAAATTGATTGTCGTGAATGCGAAATCACCATTGAAAAAGAGCGTGGAGTTTATACCGACGAATACCGAGAATTAGTGAAAGATTTTTATTTGAAGTTGTGAAATACCTTCCAAACTATTTGTTGAAAAAGCTTTGATGATTACTTTAATTTGTCTAAAATGGTTCGGTGCTCTGCACCTCAAATTCATTTTGTCAATGTTTCTACCAATGGTACGTTGCTCTGCAACTTTTTTGATAGGTGCGTAGCACCAAATTATTTGTAGATGTTATCGAAAAGAAAAGAAAGAGGTGCAGAGCACCGAACAATCGTAATTTTGCCTTCATAACCTCTACAATTTCTCATTAGTTTTCCGTGAATTATTATGTGTTGGAGACTTCTTCTCTATCCTTTTCCAAAGAATTCTTGCCATAATCACACTTCCCAGCGTTCCGGCGGTGGCTATCAAAAAAGCTTCCAAGCCAAGTTTCCCAAACTGTGAAACCACGTCTTTATTGGCACCAATTTCCAGCCCAAGCAAAAACAATAACAGCCAAATAAGCGTTATAATTAATCCTTGAAAAAAGCGGATTTTCTTTTTTCGAAGCAGGAAACCGACTAAAATTCCTGCCAGCATACAGCCGAGAACTATAAACATGGATTTGAGATTTTTCGATTGCAAAGATAGTTTTAAAAGCCGGAAGTTGGAAGTTTGAAGCGCGAAGATTGAAGTACGAATTTTTCACATAATATTAATCCGCAAATTCAAAGGATAAGTGCCAAAAAATGAGTAATTTTGCACTCCGAAAAATGATTACAAAAAACACTAAATAAAAATGAGAAAAAAAGCATTATTAATGATTTTAGATGGTTGGGGCATTGGCAACCAATCAGAAGCAGACTTGATTTACAACACACCTACGCCTTACTGGGATAAACTTTTGGCTACTTATCCGAACTCTTACCTGCTCGCTTCGGGTGAAAATGTGGGACTACCTGATGGTCAAATGGGTAACTCAGAAGTTGGTCACTTAAATATCGGTGCCGGACGTGTGGTTTACCAGGATTTGGTGAAAATTAACCGTGCTTGTCGCGACAACAGCATCCTGCAAAATCCGGAAATT
>CAZCIU010000083.1:4900-10772 GCA_964498765.1 uncultured Paludibacter sp.
GTGAAACAAGCGTATGATTTGATGGTAAATGGCGTGGGAACTCCTGCCACTGACATGGTTCAGGCAATGCAAAATTCTTACGATGAGGGCGTTACCGATGAGTTCGTTAAGCCGATTGTGAATGTGGATGCGGATGGAAAACCGGTTGCAAAAATCGAAGAAGGCGACGTGGTTATTTTCTTCAATTTCCGTAACGACCGCGCGAAAGAATTGACAATCGTTTTGACGCAGGAAGATATGCGCGAATATGGAATGCACACAATTCCATTGCAATATTTCACCATGACGCCGTACGATAGCACTTTCAAAGGTTTGAATGTGCTTTTTGATAAAGACAACGTACAGAATACGATGGGAGAATATGTTTCAAGCCTTGGTTTGAAGCAACTTCGCGTGGCTGAAACAGAGAAATTTGCTCACGTTACATTCTTCTTCTCAGGCGGTCGCGAGGCTGAATTTCCGGGCGAAGAGCGACTGCTTGTTCCTTCTCCGAAAGTGGCAACTTACGATTTGCAACCTGAAATGAGCGCGCCGGAAATAGCCGACAGAATGGTGGATGCACTGAATTCTCAGAAATTTGATTTCATCGTGCTGAACTTCGCAAACGGCGATATGGTGGGACATACAGGTGTGAAAGAAGCTATTATTAAAGCTATTGAGACAATTGATGTCTGCGTGGAAAAAGTGATTGAGGCCGCGAAAGCCAACGATTACGAGGCCATTATTATTGCCGACCACGGAAATGCCGACAACGCATCGAACGCCGATGGTTCGCCAAATACAGCTCACTCGCTGAACCCGGTTCCATTTGTTTTTGTTACAAATGACAAAAACGCAACAATTGAACCTGGAATTTTGGCCGATGTTTCCCCAACTGTTTGCCAGGTTTTGGGAATTGACATCCCGAAAGAGATGAGCGGACGCGGATTGATTACTTTCTAAGTTTTCGATTTCGAGAGAAAATATAACAATAAACTCATTTAAACGCTGTAAGTCCAACTTACGGCGTTTTTTGTAAGGAAAATTGTGTATTTTTGTAAATTAAACTTGACATATATGACATTACGAAATGAACTTTCTCGACGCATCCTAATCCTCGACGGTGCGATGGGAACGATGATACAGCGCCACAAGCTGGATGAAAAAGCTTATCGTGGCGAACGTTTTGCAGACGTTGAAATTTTGCAAAAAGGAAACAACGACCTGCTGGTTCTTACACAGCCGGAAATAATATATGACATTCATAGTCAATATCTTGCAGCCGGATCTGACATTGTGGAAACCAATACTTTCAACGCACAGCGCATTTCCATGGACGACTATGGTATGAGTGCATTTGTACATGAAATCAACCTTGAAGCAGCCCGTCTTGCCCGAAAAGTTGCCGATGAATATACAGCAAAAACGCCCGAAAAACCTCGTTTTGTGGCTGGAGCCGTTGGTCCAACCAATAAAACGGCATCCATGTCGCCCGATGTGAATAATCCGGCTTACCGAGCCGTGAGTTTTGATGATTTGGTGGTGGCGTACAAAGAGCAGATGGTGGCGCTGATTGAGGGTGGAGTGGATGCGTTGCTCATTGAAACTATTTTTGATACGCTGAATGCGAAAGCGGCGCTTTTTGCTGCCGAAGAAGCGATGCTGGAAGCGGGTAGGAGAGTGGAATTGATGCTTTCCGTCACCGTTACCGACAAAAGTGGAAGAACGCTTTCCGGTCAAACGATTGGTGCTTTCCTGACTTCCGTTTCGCACGCAGATTTACTTTCCATCGGGTTAAATTGCTCATTTGGCGCCAAAGATTTGAAGCCTTATTTGCAGGAAATTTCCAAAAGATCTCCATTTTATGTAAGTGCCTATCCAAATGCCGGATTGCCTAATCAGTTTGGAGAATACGATGAAACAGCCGAAATAATGGCTGCTCAGGTAAAAGAATATTTTGATGAAAAACTGGTAAATATCATCGGAGGATGCTGTGGAACTACGCCTGAACATATCGATGCTTATCAGCGATTAATCGAAAAAGCGGAAGTCAGAAAGCCGGCTGAACGTGATACGAATATGCATCTGAGTGGTTTGGAAGAAATCATAATTTTGTCACCAACGGTAGAGTATTATAAAAATTCGCCTGAAATAGTTGAACTTCAAACCTCACCCCTAACCCCTCTCCCTGGGGAGAGGGGAAAAGCAGAGTGGCTATTTGGACGTGAGCATGCAAATTTTACAACAGATGAAATATCCTGGTATTTACTTATCGACATAGCTAAAAATATGCGTCATGATTCTACTGATGCCGAGAAAGAAATGTGGAATGTATTGCGTGGGAGGCAAATTGGACATAAAATTAGAAGACAACACATCATTAATGGCTACATTGCTGATTTTTATTGTGTTGAAAAAAAGACGATTATTGAAATTGACGGTGGAGTTCATTTAACTGCGAAACAGAAAGAACATGATAAACTCCGAACAGAAATTCTTGTTTCTAATGGATACAATATTATTCGCTACTCAAATGATGAAGTGTTAAGAAATCCGTATGCGATAGCAAAAGACATTAAAGAAAAATTAGATAATACTCGCTCACAAGGAGAAATTTCTCCCCTCTCCCCAGGGAGAGGGGCCGGGGGTGAGGTTGTACAATCCCAAACCGTACAATCTCAATTGGACACTCAAACCCGCTCGCTATTCCTTAACATCGGCGAGCGATGCAACGTAGCAGGTTCCCGCAGATTTTTACGACTTATCAACGAAAAGAAATACGAAGAAGCACTTTCCATTGCCCGCAAACAAGTGGAAGACGGCGCGCAAGTCATTGACATAAACATGGATGACGCGATGCTTGACAGTAAAGCGGAGATGGTTACTTTTCTAAATTATCTGGTTTCGGAGCCAGAAATTGCGCGTGTGCCGATTATGCTCGATAGTTCAAAATGGGAAGTGTTGGAAGCCGGTTTGAAGTGTCTGCAAGGAAAATGCATCGTCAATTCTATTAGTCTGAAAGAGGGCGAAGAGGAGTTTTTGGAGCATGCACGATTGATAAAACGTTACGGCGCTGCCGTGGTGGTGATGGCGTTTGATGAAAAAGGGCAGGCCGCTGACATCGAAAGACGGATTGAGATTTGTACTCGGGCATACAAACTGCTGACAGAAAAAGTGAATTTTCCACCACAAGATATTATTTTCGACCCTAACGTACTCGCGATTGCAACGGGGATTGAAGAGCATAATAATTACGGCGTTGATTTTATTAAATCGACCAAGTGGATTAAGGAAAACCTGCCTTTCGTGAAAGTGAGCGGTGGCGTGAGCAATCTGTCATTCTCCTTCCGTGGAAATGAACCTGTACGTGAGGCTATTCATTCCGTGTTTCTGTACTATGCCATTCAGGCAGGCATGGATATGGGAATTGTGAATGCGGGTATGTTGCAGATTTACGAGGATATTCCTGCCTATATGCTCGAACACGTGGAGGATATTGTGCTGAACCGCCGACCGGATGCAACGGAGCGGATGATTGAGTTTGCGGAAAAAATCAAAAATGAAAATTCCGGTGAAAAAGTGGAGCATGTGGATGCATGGCGTTCAGAACCTTTACAAAAACGACTGGAATATGCTCTGATAAAGGGAATTAGCGATTACATGGATGAAGATATTGCCGAAGCGTTGACAGTTTATCCGTCTGCCATTTCCATTATCGAGCAACCTTTGATGGACGGAATGAATATCGTTGGCGAACTGTTTGGTGCCGGAAAAATGTTTCTTCCGCAAGTAGTGAAAACGGCAAGGACGATGAAAAAAGCCGTTGCAATTTTACAGCCCGAAATTGAGAAAACGAAAGTTCCCGGACAAAGTTCATCTGCCGGTAAATTCCTGATTGCTACGGTAAAAGGTGATGTGCATGATATTGGGAAAAATATAGTGGCGGTTGTTCTTGGATGTAATAATTTTGAAGTGATTGACCTGGGTGTGATGACACCGACTGAAAAAATTATCCAGACTGCTATTGATGAAAAAGTGGATATTGTGGGTGTGAGTGGATTGATTACACCATCGCTGGAAGAGATGTGCAACGTAGCCCTGGAAATGGAGAAAGCAGGACTGCAAGTTCCTTTGCTGATTGGTGGAGCTACCACTTCCAAACTTCATACAGCTGTAAAAATTGCACCGAATTACAGCAAACCGGTTATTCACGTGAAAGACGCTTCGCTTAATACGGCAGTGGTGGCAAAACTGATGAACCCGACAGCCAAAGCGGAATTTGTGGAGGAAATCAAGCAGGAATACGAAGGTTTGAGATTGAAGCAAGCACCGAAACCTGATTTATTTTCGTTGGAAGAAGCTAGAAGTAAAAGACCAAAGTTGTTTTAACAGATATAGAAAAAGCGGTAAGTAATTACCGCTTTTATTATTTAATCTTTCGAAATATCTTCTTAGGAAATAGCTGAGATTAGTTCGTCAATGTCCACCAACTTCTGTTCCCCACTTTTCATATCTTTCAGCATCACTTTATTTTCGTTCATTTCGGTTTCGCCCATGATGGCAACAAACGGAATTTTCTTGCTGTCGGCGTAGCTCATCTGCTTTTTCATCTTGGCCGGTTCGGGATAGATTTCCACGTTGATACCTCGTTTGCGAAGTTCATTTGCCCAAGGGAGGCAAAATGCCAGCTCTTTTTCTCCGAATGAAACAAACAAAATCTGCGTCTGCTCTTCCGAAGTTTCGGGATAAAGATATAGTTGGTTAAGCACGTCATAAATACGATCGGCACCGAACGAAATTCCTACGCCCGACACGCTCGGCATTCCGAAAACGCCTGTCAGATTGTCGTAGCGACCACCGCCTGTGATGCTACCAATTTCCACATCCAACGCTTTCACTTCAAAAATTGCACCGGTGTAATAGTTCAATCCACGAGCTAATGTCAAATCAAGTTCCACAGTAGTTTGAACATTCACATTTTCGCAAAGGTTGAAAATCGTTTCCAATTCATCCACACCTTTTAATCCAATTTCTGAACTTGCTAAAATCGTTTTCAGTTGGTTCAGCTTCTCCTGATTGGTGCCGGAAAGTTTCAAAATTGGTTGAATTTTCTCAATAGCTTCTGCTGAAATTCCTTTCTCGGCAAGCTCCTTATTTACATTTTCCAAACCGATTTTATCCATTTTGTCTATGGCAACGGTAATATCGGTAATTCGTTCGGCTTCACCTACAATTTCAGCAATTCCGGAAAGAATTTTGCGGTTGTTGATTTTCAGCACAACGTTGATTTTCAAACGTCTGTAAACTTCATCCACGATCTGAATAAGCTCCAATTCATTCAACAGCGAATCACTTCCCACTACGTCCACATCGCACTGATAAAACTCACGGTAACGCCCTTTCTGCGGGCGATCTGCACGCCAAACGGGTTGGATTTGGTAACGTTTGAATGGAAATGAGATCTCATTCCGATGCTGTACCACAAAGCGTGCGAAAGGCACTGTTAAGTCGTAGCGAAGTCCTTTTTCAGAGATTTTATTTGTTAAACGAATGCTATTTCGTTCATCTAATTCTACATCAGAAACGCCTGAAAGAAAATCACCGGAATTCAGAATTTTGAAGAGCAATTTATCTCCTTCTTCGCCGTATTTTCCCATCAATGTGGATAGGTTCTCCATCGCGGGCGTTTCAATTTGCTGAAATCCGTAGAGGCGAAAAACGTCTTTTATAGTGTTGAATATGTAGTTGCGGTTCGCCATTTCCTGTGGCGTAAAGTCGCGCGTTCCTTTGGGTATGGATGGTTTCATTTTAGTTGATTGGTTGAATAGTAATTTAGTTAATTGGTCTGACTGATTCTTTCTAAATTAAGGGGAATTCTAAAAACTCGTTATTT
>CAZCIU010000084.1:0-10195 GCA_964498765.1 uncultured Paludibacter sp.
ATAAGCCAAATGCAAAAATTCCGGCAGCGCACTCTCCCACTTTGCAATTTTTAATGCAAGCGATGATTCGCCATAGCCAAAAACTTGCACCGTTTGATTGATAACTGCATTTCGGTTGAATTTTTCCTGCAATCGAGGAATGATTTCGTCCGACATCACTTTTTTCATTTCGAAAGGCACGCCCGGCATCGAAATCACCACTTTCTCACCACGTTCAAACCACATAATCGGCGCAGTCCCAACTTTATTTTGTATTACGGAACAATTTTCAGGAACCATCGCTTGAGCTTTTGTGAGCTCATTTAGTACGTTGGGTCGAGTGCGAAAAAGCGTTTCAATATTTTCATAAACCGAAGGATCAAATATCAATTTTGTATCGAAATAATCAGCTAAAGTGAGTTTAGTCAAATCGTCTTTCGTAGGTCCTAGACCGCCGGTGAGCAGCACAATATCATTTTTCGCCAGCGCCAAGTCCAATGCTGATTTTATTAATTCTGCATCATCGTGAATTGAAGTAACTTGCGAAATCTGAAATCCGGCTTTGTTCAACTCTACAGCCATCCAGGCAGAATTAGTATCAACAATCTGCCCAATCAGAATTTCATCTCCTATGGTTATTATTTCTATCAATGAGTTGACGTTTTTGTTGAAATTGGTTTATTTTCCTTCGCTTAATTCTTTGGCAGCAATTTCCAGTTGCTCGTACCATTCTGTTCCAAATTGACGAATTAGCGGCTCTTTCAGAAACTGATACACCGGAACATTCAGATTTTTCCCGTTCGTTCGGGCGCATTCGCACACATTCCATCGGTGCACATTTACAGCGGTGAGTTCTTCGTATTTTTGCAAGCGAACCGGATAAAGGTGGCAAGAAATTGGTTTGTAAAAATCTACTCGACCTTCTCGATAGGCTTTTTCGATAGCACATTTCCAAATTCCGGATTTTTCCCGATACGCAAAAACACATTCTTTATCATCCACAATCGACGTAACAGGCTCTCCATCGTCATCAATATAAGAAACGCCTTGTTTTTTAATCACTTTTTGTGAAGATTTTGGAAGGTCGTTCCACACTTCGGGAAGCACTTTTTCCAGTTTTTCTATTTCATTTTGCTCAAGCGGCGCACCAGCATCGCCTTCCACGCAACAAATTCCTTTGCAAGAAATTAAATCACACACAAAACGCTCCTCAAGCAAGTCCAGGCTTATTATAGTATTGTCAATTTGCAGCATAGTATTTACCGATTTTGAAGGTTGGAAAAATAAAAATTAAGTTCGTTTTTCGTAATCTTCCTGATCTTTAAGCACAGGCAATCCGATATGAAAACGAACAGCTAAAACACGAATTAAAATTACGGATACTAGTGTGATAGTCTGCGTTGTAGCAGCAGCAAATCCAAGCCACAGACAAGCAAAATAGACAAATCCACCGAAAATACATGCCATTGCATAAATATCTTTTCGCAAAATAAGAGGCACTTGATTAATCAGCACATCACGAATAAGTCCGCCGACAGAACCTGTAATCATTCCCATCGAAATAGCCACCCAAGCCGGAAAATCATGTGCAAGTGCCTTGTCAATTCCAACTACAGTAAAAAGTCCTAAACCAATGGCGTCAAATAGAAAAATGGTATAATTGAGTTTGATTACCCATTTGCCAAATGCGATTACAAATAAAAGTGCTAATCCGGTCACAATCAGGTAAGAAGGCTGCGTCATCCAGAATGGTGTAATTCCAAGCAACAAATCGCGTGTAGTTCCACCACCAATAGCGGTTACCAAACCAACCACGTACGCACCAAACCAGTCAAAACGCTTGGTAGCAGCCATCCGGATACCACTAATGGCAAATGCAAACGTGCCTAAATAGTCGATTATATTTATATAATTCAGTTCCATTTTCGGAAAATATCTTCTTCAATATTACTCAAAACAAAAAACGTATCAAAAAAGTTATTTGATACGCTCTTGTTATTTTTGTTGTACAAATTATTGTTGCGGTGCTGGTTGCTCTGGAGTAGCAGCTTGCTCTGCTTCAGGATTAACTTGTGGCACTTCACCAAAGTTAGGAACTGCTGTACCTTCTTGGATTTGTTTCTGAATATCAGCAGCTTGTCCTTGAATTGCAGATTGATTTGTAGTGTCAACTTTATTGCTTGAACCAATTCCAACAGCTAGTATTGAAAGTACAATTACAAAACCGGCTAATCCCCATGTTGCTTTTTCAAGAAAATCGGTAGTTTTACGCACACCCATGATTTGATTGGATGATTGGAAACCGGCAGCCAAGCCACCTCCTTTAGAATTTTGAACCAGTACGATAAGAGTTAGTAAAATTGCTGCTAGAATGATCAGGATAATTAATGTAATATACATAGCTATAATGTTGTTTTTTATTATTTTTCAATGATTTTTCTCAAAAACCGAATTTGGTCTGCAAAGTAAATACTTTTTTTTGGATTAATCAAATTTAATTCCTCTAAAATTTCAATTGCTTTTGCATAGTTTTCCTCCCGAATAAGTTTCTTCGCTTCTGCTTCTCTTTCTTCAAAATTTATCACGGGTAATTTTTCCGGTTTTTCTTCGGTTTGAGAAATTTCAGATTCAGAAGTTAAATTTTCGGGTTCAGCATGAAGCATTTCGCGTGCAGCACGGAGTTTTTCGGCCAGTGAACTGAGCGTGGTTTTGTTGTTTTCGCCCTTTTCTTCCAGTTTTCCTATCATATCAAAATAGCTTCCTGTTCCATCGTTTCGATGATTTGCTTGATCTTTTTCATCCTGAATTTCCGGATATATATAATAGTACAGATTTCGTCTGTCCGGAGCATAAAGTGCCGTTTTTTTGAGTTCTTGCTCGAAATAAACGCTTCCAGACACATGCAACGACTTCAAATACATCCATTTTGCCAAGCTAAAAAATGGATATTTAGTAGAAAATTCCAGAAAATCGGCCTGATTTTTCTCAGAAATATTTTCGGGATTTTTAATTAATTGCTTGAAATCGTCGTACTTCATTTTACCACTTAGCTACTGTGTCGTTATAAATTTTATCTACTATTTCTTTTACCATTATACTGATTAATTCCGGCTCCACATCTGCCAACATTCGATTACTGTCAAAAAGTTGCGATGCCGAATAACGCTGATCCTGCATATCATTTGCCGGATTTTTCATATCTGTAAATCGCACATTGATAGTAAGCGTCAATTTCGTTTCAGATGCGTAAGTATCGGCACTGATGGCCATTGCTTGCAATTGATAACCTACAATTTCACCTTCCAAATGCATATCGCCGCCTTCTTTCAGCAGTGAAAGTTTCGTCTGGCGAGTGTATTTATCGCGCAATTCTTCTGAAAAAGTTTGGGATAAAGTTGGATTTACCAATTCCGCATTATTTGGGAAATCGGCAATAGAAATACTCTTGTAAATAGAATAATCCAAAGCTCCGGCGTTGAAACTGTAGGAAACCTTGCAGCCACCCAAAAGCAAAACCACAGCAAACAAACTGCATATATATAATAGTCTTTTAATTTTATTCATCGAAAGTTGTGTTATAAAACTCTTGAAAATATTTTTTTAGAAAAAGTTGATTTTTCAACTCAAAATCTACACATCAATTCTGTAATCTTTAATTTTTCGGTACAGCGTCCTTTCTGAAATTTGCAGTTCTTCGGCAGCCGCTTTACGTCTTCCTTTATGTTTTTCCAGCGTTTTCTTAATCATTTCGCGCTCCATATCTGCCAGTGTCAACTTCTCTTCTTCCTTCAGATACTCCACATCGTGAATGGTTTCCACATCGTCCGCATTATCAAATTTCATCGATTTATCATGAACGTGCGCAACGTGCTGATTAATAAAACTATCACCGTGAATAATCGTTGGTGTGATAGGAATATCCGTTGATTGCACTACATTTCCAGAGCTTAAATCATGTACGACTTTTTTCAGGTCTGAAATGTCTTTTTTCATATCAAAAAGCACCTGATACAGAATTTCACGTTCGTTGTGGAAAGATTTTTCGTCCGTACTCGTATTACGCACCAGCGCAGGAAGTTTTTCCATATTCTCATTCGGCAAATAAGCTCGAAGAATGGTGGAATTTATGTCTCTTTGCTGCTCGATAACTGAAATTTGCTCCGTTATATTTTTCAATTGACGCACGTTTCCATTCCAATAATAATTCATCAGCATTTGCTTGGCATCGTCAGTCAAACGAATGGGCGGCATATTGTATTTATCGGCAAAATCTGCAGCAAATTTCCGAAACAAAAGATGAATATCATCTCTTCTGTCGCGCAATGGCGGAATGAAAATTGGCACCGTATTCAATCTGTAAAATAAATCTTCACGAAATTTTCCTTCCTGAATAGCTTTCTGGATATTTATATTGGTAGCCGCAACTACACGAACATCGGTTTTCTGTGTTTTGGAGGAGCCAACTTTGATAAATTCGCCGGCTTCAAGCACACGCAAAAGGCGAACCTGCGTAGCCAGCGGCAACTCTCCTACTTCATCCAGAAAAATTGTTCCGCCATCAGCCACTTCAAAATAACCTTTTCGATCGGCTGTAGCTCCGGTAAATGATCCTTTCTCGTGACCAAAAAGCTCCGAATCAATCGTTCCTTCAGGAATTGCACCGCAGTTTACTGCAATGTATTGCCCATGCTTGCGATGGCTGTAATTATGTATTATTTGCGGAAAATTCTCTTTACCTACGCCACTTTCTCCGGTAATCAGCACCGAAAGATCCGTTGGAGCCACTTGAACAGCTATATCAATCGCCCTATTTAAGGCTTCTGAGTTTCCAATTATTCCAAATCGTTGCTTAACTGTCTGTAATTCTGCTTGATTCATATCTTTATAATAAACATCAAATTAACTGACAAATTTACAAAAGTTTTTTATTCCTTCCCATAATTATAGGTTAAAAATAGTTGCAAATGGATTTCTGTACTTATTTGAAATAAGTTTAGTTTCTTTTGAAAATGAATATTCATAAATCATTCTCAATAAAAATGCATGAAATTGTCATTTTGAAAGCATATCAAATTTTTTCAAGAAAAATTCCCAAAAATATTATCATTTTGTCAAAATAATACTTATTTTTACGAGCGATAAACATAATCCATTTTATACCATGAGAATAGGCATTCCAAAAGAAATTAAAAACAATGAAAATCGTGTTTCATTGACACCGGCAGGAGCTCACGCTTTAGTAAATAACGGTCACGAGGTTTATATTCAAACTACCGCGGGAATAAATAGTGGATTTCCGGATGAAAGATATGTAAAAGCAGGCGCGAAAATTCTGCCCGATGCGAAAAGTGTGTTTGATATAGCTGATATGATTATCAAAGTGAAGGAACCGATAGAAGTTGAGTATGATTTAATCAAAGAAAATCAGTTGGTATTTACATTTTTCCACTTTGCATCGGATGAAGCACTTACCAAAGCGATGATAAAAAGCAAATCTGTCTGCTTGTCTTATGAAACCGTGGAAATCGGAAATACGCTTCCGTTATTGCTGCCAATGAGTGAAGTAGCCGGAAAAATGGCCACTCAGCAAGGCGCCAAATATTTGGAAAAACCGCAAGGAGGAAAAGGCATCTTGATGGGCGGCGTACCGGGCGTAAAACCTGCAAATGTTGTCGTAATCGGTGGTGGCGTAGTAGGACAAAACGCCACTCAAATGGCTGCCGGAATGAATGCCAACGTTACTATTTTGGACATTTCCATACCGCGTATGCGCTACCTGAGCGAAATTATGCCTGCTAATGTGGACACGCTTATGTCCAATAAATACAATATCGAAGCTTTGCTGCCAACTGCAGATCTTGTAATCGGCGCTGTATTAACTCCGGGAGCAAAAGCTCCGCATGTAATTACGCGTGAAATGCTGAAACTGATGCAGCCGGGAACTGTAATAGTTGACGTAGCGATTGACCAAGGCGGATGTTTTGAGACTTCCAGACCAACAACACATGCCGAACCGACTTTTGTGGTGGATGATATTGTGCATTATTGCGTGGCCAATATTCCGGGAGCAGTTCCTTTTACTTCTACTCTGGCACTTACTAATGCGACTTTGCCGTATGCCATTGCGTTAGCAAATTTGGGTTGGGAAAAAGCGTGTGCAAAATTCCACGAACTTCGTCCGGGACTGAATATAGTGCATGGAAAAGTAGTTTATAAAGCAATTGCAGATACGTTTGGTTTGCCTTATGAAGAATTAAAATTGTAAATGTTTTAACACTAAAAAAAACGAAATGATTTTTCTGAAAAAATTCACTTTAATGGATGAGGATCAAACATATAGTAACGGTTGGTCTAAGATTGTGGGAAGTGAAACTGACGACGAAAGCTATCCGCTGGGAATTTTTCAATTTAAGCTCAGCGAGGTAGTTTTTGACGATATTACAATCATATACGGTGGTAATGGTTCCGGAAAAAGCACGCTACTAAACCTTATCGGCGAAACACTTGAAATTCAACGTTCTGAACCATATAACCGCACGAAGATGTTTGATTTTTTTGTCAGAAACAGTTCTTTTCAAATAAATTCAAAAGGTAGAAATTCGCTTTTAGAAAAATACAGAGCCGATCAAATTCCTCCAAAAAGTAAATACATTGCTTCGGATGATATTTTCAAACACATTCAATCCGTTCGTGCCAATAACATTGAGATTAAAGAACGAAAAGACAAAGAAGATCTGTATCATCGGCAAGTGAATGGCAGTTCTTATTCCGATTATTTTAATGGCGGTGTCAGTTTGGATATGGAAGACAAGGCAAGCATTGACGCCTTCAAAAAATATGTGGACGCACGATCTAAAACCGGACGACAATTTGTAAAAAGCAGAGCGGGTGAAATGGAACGCCAATTTTCAAATGGTGAAAACGCACTAATGTACTTTGACAAGCAAATAGAAGATAATACCCTCTATCTACTTGATGAGCCGGAAAATAGTATGTCGCCACAATTCCAACTTCAATTGAAAACACTAATAGAAGATAGTGTGCGATATAAAAACTGTCAGTTTGTGATTGCCACTCATTCGCCATTTATTTTAGCTCTTCAGCACGCCAAAATTTATAATTTGGATGCTCAACCGTCAAGTATTGAAAAATGGTACAATCTTGAAAACATGCGAATCTATTATGATTTCTTTCAGTTATATCAACTAAATTTTGAACAATAGATACTTTAAAATATCACACCCCGAGTTATGCCATTCATCCTGCAAAATTAAAAATATTTCAGCAAGCTTAAATAACGACACTACTCGGGGTGCGATAATCAAATTATTTCAATTTCAAATTATCTTCTTCTATTTCTCCAAGGTTTATCACCTTCGCCGGCATTGGAGTATGAGCGTTCGCGTCTTCCCTGCGAACGACCACGATCACTTTTGCGGTCTGAGAAGCGTCTTTCGTTTTTGAATTCGCTGCGTTTTGCTCCGAAATCGTTACTTCTGCCTTTTCCGTTGGAAGCTCTGGAACCTTTGGCGATTGCCACGTCCATATCATCCACATTTTCAAACGCTTTAATCACTTTATCGTGCTGATCTTCAAACACATCGAAGAATGTAAATTTATTGGTAATTTCAATATCACCAATGTTAATTGATTTATCTTCCGTTACATCGTTGATGATACCAAGAATGCGTTTAGGGTTCATTCCTTCACGATTTCCAAGATTGATTTTCAAACGAACGCGTTCGCCCGATTTCTTTTTACGTGAAGATCTTTCACCTGAATTTTCACTATTTCTTTCCGGAATATTTAGATCTTCAGCGTCTTTGTAATACTCCAGGAAGCGATTAAATTCCAGCGATACAAATCTTTTCAACAATTCCTCACGCGTCAGATATTCCAGCTGATTCATTACCTGTTCCATGTAGGGTTCAATCTGCTCTTCGTTCACTTCCACGTGCTGCATCTTGTTTATTTGCGAGAAAAGCTGTTTTTTACAAATTTCCAATCCATTCGGAATTTGACGCTGCTCAAACGTACGTTTCAGCATTTTCTCAATATCACGGATTTTAAATTTTTCTTTGGAATGGATAATAGAAACCGAAACTCCGGTTTTATTTGCACGTCCGGTTCTACCACTACGGTGTGTGTAAACTTCCACGTCATCGGGTAAATTATAATTGATTACGTGCGTCAAATCACTCACATCCAATCCGCGTGCTGCCACGTCTGTAGCCACCAGCAATTGAATATTCCGAATGCGGAATTTCTGCATCACTGTATCACGCTGAGTTTGCGATAGGTCGCCGTGAAGCGCATCGGCATTATAACCATCGTGCATCAGTTTATCGGCAACTTCTTTCGTTTCCTGGCGAGTACGACAGAATACAATTCCATAAATATCCGGATTCAAATCCACAATTCGCTTCAATACCAAATAACGCTGACGAGCCTGCGATACATAATATATATGCTGCACATTTTCATTGCCGGAATTTCTCACACCTACTGTAATTTCCAGCGCTTCTTTCATGTAGTTTTTAGCAATTCGCTGAATTTCAGCAGGCATTGTAGCCGAGAAAAGCAGTGTACGACGAGTTTCCGGAGTTTCATTCAGAATGGTTTCAATATCTTCTTTGAAACCCATATTCAGCATTTCGTCTGCTTCATCAAATACCAGAAAATCGATATTTCCCAGTTTTATTTTTCCACGATTGGTCAAGTCAATCAATCGTCCCGGCGTTGCAACAATAATTTGCGGAGTTCTGTCCAGTTCTTTCAGTTGCTTACGAATATCTTCGCCACCATAAACCGGCACAATGTGCGTATTTTTCAGATTTTTAGCATAGGATTTCATATCGTTGCTTATCTGAATACAAAGTTCACGTGTAGGTGCCAAAATCAAAGCTTGCACTTCGCGTTTGTTCACGTCAATCATATTCAGGATTGGCAGTCCGAATGCGGCTGTTTTGCCGGTTCCGGTTTGTGCCAAAGCCACTAAATCTCTGTTTTCCGATAGCATTACCGGGATTACCTGTTCTTGCACAGGCATAGCTTGCTCGTATCCGAGCTCCTTGACTGCCGAGAGAATCTCGTCATTCAAGTTCAGTTCTTCAAATGTCATTTAATGTTGTTTTTAGTACACGTTTTGAGCAGCAATCTGACCCCATGAAATTCTCCATCGAATTTCGTCAAATTCTATTTTTTAGAATAAAAAAAAGAAAAAAGTTCCCAAGCGGGAATACGTGTACCTTTTTTGTGTAAGATAAGCATCTGTCACACTCTCAGCGACAGCCAATTTCAGACTTTTACCCACAACGCGCAGTTGTTTTTTAAAATCGTGTGCAAAGGTACTACAATTTATTGAAATAATAACATTTTTTTGATAACACTTCCTTAAATTTTAAAATTGCTCACACATTCTAAGTCAGAAATCTTGATAATCTCGTAAATTTTCATTAAATTTGCACTTTCTTTTTTTTAAATACAATTGTTCTGAAAATCAATCATTTAAGCAAATAATATTATTATCTTATGAAACCAATGACTAAAAGTCCCTTACAAATTGCACGTGCAAGCTACCAACCAAAAGTTCCGGTAGCATTGGAGGGAAATGTATTAATCAAAGTAGGCGAAATTACTCAATCTGTAGCCGACCAGGATGACATTCAAAAACTATTTCCAAACACTTATGGAATGCCATTAATCACTTTTGAAAAAGGTGAGAAAAAAGAATATCCTGCTGTAAATGTGGGCGTTATCCTCTCAGGTGGACAAGCTCCCGGCGGTCACAACGTAATTTGCGGTATTTTTGACGGTCTGAAAAAACT
This sequence comes from uncultured Paludibacter sp., assembly GCA_964498765.1. Taxonomy (GTDB): domain Bacteria; phylum Bacteroidota; class Bacteroidia; order Bacteroidales; family Paludibacteraceae; genus UPXZ01. The sequence continues at coordinate 9,807 of CAZCIU010000084.1, forward strand.
TAACCCAAACAGCAAATTGTACGGTTTTCTTGATGGTCCAATCGGTTTGGTAGAACACAAATATATTGAATTAACTTCATCAATCATTGAAGAATACAGAAATACAGGTGGATTTGACATCATCGGTTCCGGACGTACAAAACTGGAAGATGAATGGCAATTTGAAAAAGGACGTGAAATTTGTAAAGATTTGGATATCAAAGCTATCGTAATTATCGGTGGTGACGATTCTAACACAAATGCTTGCGTTCTGGCTGAATATTACAAACAACACGATGCCGGAATTCAGGTAATCGGCTGTCCAAAAACAATTGACGGTGACTTGAAAAACGATGTGATTGAAACTTCATTTGGTTTTGACACAGCTTGTAAAGTTTACTCAGAACTTA
>CAZCIU010000085.1:0-10190 GCA_964498765.1 uncultured Paludibacter sp.
CTTTTTCTATATCTAAATTGTTAGAATTATCCGTTCATGGAAATGAGAAATTCTTCGTTGTTTTCTGTTTTTTCCATTCTGTCTTTCAGGAACTCCATCGCTTCTACAGAGTTCATATCGGCAAGGTGATTTCTCAGAACCCACATGCGGCTCAATACATCCGGTTCGAGTAATAAATCATCTCTACGAGTGCTTGAAGCCATGATATCTACGGCAGGGAATACGCGTTTGTTGGACAAACGACGATCGAGCTGAAGCTCCATATTTCCTGTTCCTTTGAATTCTTCGAAAATAACTTCGTCCATTTTTGAACCGGTTTCGGTTAAGGCAGTTGCGATAATTGTCAAACTTCCGCCGTTTTCAATATTACGAGCAGCACCGAAGAAGCGTTTCGGTCTGTGAAGCGCATTGGCGTCCACACCACCCGAAAGTACTTTTCCGGAAGCCGGAGAAACTGTGTTGTAAGCACGTGCCAAACGCGTAATACTGTCTAATAAAATCACCACATCTTGTCCGCACTCCACCATTCTTTTGGCTTTTTCGTGAACCATGCTTGCCACTTTTACGTGACGCTCTGCCGGCTCATCAAATGTGGATGAAATCACTTCAGCACGCACGCTGCGAGCCATGTCGGTAACTTCTTCCGGACGTTCGTCAATCAGTAGTACAATCATGTAAACTTCCGGATGATTTGCGGCAATAGCGTTTGCTATTTCTTTGAGTAATACGGTTTTACCTGTTTTTGGTTGAGCTACGATTAGTCCACGTTGCCCTTTTCCGATAGGGGAAAATAAATCAACTATTCGAGTGGAAAGTGTGTCGTTTTTTCCGGTGTTCAAAGTGAATTTTTCATCAGGGAAAAGCGGTGTGAGGTGCTCAAATGGTACACGATCACGAACGTATTCCGGATTGCGACCGTTGATTTGAGAAACGCGGATAAGTGGGAAATATTTCTCGCCTTCTTTCGGAGGACGAATAGCGCCTTTTACAGTATCGCCAGTTTTTAGGCCGAAAAGTTTGATTTGTGATTGCGAAACGTAAATATCATCGGGCGAAGATAGGTAATTATAGTCCGGTGAGCGAAGGAAACCGTATCCATCTTGCAGGATTTCGAGCGTTCCGGTACCTTCCAGCACTTCTTCAAAATCGTATGCTTTTTCAGTAGATTGACGCGGCGTGAATTTCACTCTGCCTTGTTGACCATGCTGATTTTGCTGATTGTTTTGCTGTTTTCCGTTTTTGTTTTCATGAGGAGTTTGCGTTTCTTGTTGCTGAGTAGTTTCAGTTATTTCCGTTTCCGCAACTGCTTCTGTTTCAACTTCCTGCGCAACAGGTTCTTCAACTACTGTTTCAGTTTTTTTCTCCAGTTTTTTAAGCGTTGAAGCAGCTTTTGTCGGTTTTTTAACTTCTTTTACCGCTTCTTTCACTTCTTCTGCTTTCACTTCTTCTGCAGTTTCTTTCGCAGGTTCTGCAACTTTTTTAGGAGCAGGAGCGGCTTTTTTCGCTTTTGGAGCAGGTTTTTTCTTTGCTTCCTCTTTTATTTCCGGAACTTTTTCTTCTGCTTTTGCCTCCGATTTAGGAGCGGGAGCAGCTTTAGGAGCCACAACTTCTTTTTTCTCTGGAGCCGGAGCGGCAGGAGTTTGTTCAGCTTTGACCGGTTCTGCTTCAGCTGTTTTGGCGGTAAAGACTTTTTGGTCGTTCACTTTTTTAGGCGCAATTCGCATTCGGCGGCGTCTTCCGTTTTCATTTCCATCGGATGAAGCAGCTTTTTCCTGTGCGTTTGCCACCGCTTGTTGGTCTAAGATTTCGTAAACTAACTTGTCTTTCGTGATTGAATTAGGCACTTTAAGCCCTAATTTTGACGCGATATCCTTTAATTCAGTAAGGTCTTTCGCGTTTAATTGCAAAATATTGTAATTTGTCATATAAAATGATAATAAGACGTGTGGAGAGTTTTCCCTGATTTTTTACGGGAAATTATATCTTGTGTTGAAAATTTTTAAGTGAATTCTTCGATCGGACGACCGGAGGATTTTTTGATTAACGTGACAAAATTACTACTATTTTTTGATTTTAACAAAAAAATGATAATAAATAAATATTTTATTCATAAAATTATTTTTCTTTGATGCTGATTTCTAGGATATTCCGTGTTTTGGGCGAAATTCGGAAGCGATTGTCAATGCGCAAACCGATAATCCAGGCTATTTTTTCATCTGAAATTAAAAGCAGGCTGTCTTCTTTCTGAAAAAGATTTAGTTTTTCATCGATAAAAAAGTCACTCAGTTTTTTGCTTTGCGTCATGCCAAAAGGTTGAAAACGGTCGCCATTTCGCCATTTTCTAATAGTCAGCGGAAATTTCAGTTTATCTGCGTCAAGATGAACTGTGTCGGCTTCTTTGGATGGTTTGAAATCTTTTGAGTTTTCTAAAAGTCTGAAATTGAGTTTAATAGGCTCTGTGATTTCGCTCACTCCTTCGGGAATGCTAAATTCTACATTACTTTTATTTTCAAATTCATCGATGATAAGCGAATTTCTATCCTTCAATAATCGATGTGTAGGCGAGTGAAACTTCAATCCGGAATTATTTTCCAAACCCAAATAAATATCCTCGATTACATCGCTGTTGAAATTGAAATCGTTAAGAATTTCAAACAAAACGGTTTTTACATCCGCTTGTGATTTAAGTTTCTGGATGTCAATACTGTATTGATTTTCCGAGAATGTGACGATTTTTTCTTTTATCTCTTTGATTTTTTCAGAATAAATCTTCCAAGCACCTCGAATGTTTAGAATATCCTGATGAAAAGTTTGTTTGACCAATGGATTTATTTCGGCTAAAAGTGGAATGATTTGATTACGAATTTTGTTACGCGTGTAATCGTTCGACGCATTAGTGGAATCGACAACAAACTGTAAATCATTCTTTTGTGCGTAGTCTTCAATTTCTTCTCTGGAGCAAGCAAGCAGCGGTCGGACAATTTTTCCGTTGCGCATTTCAATGCCGGTCATGCCTTTCAAGCCCGTACCACGCACTAAATTCAGTAAAACCGTTTCGATGGAATCGTCGGCATGATGCGCCACAGCGATGGAACTAGCTTTATTTTCGATTGCCATTTTTTCAAACCATCTGTAACGAAGTTCGCGAGCTGCCATTTCAATGGAAATTTTATTCGCTTTTGCGTAGCCAATAGTATCAAAATCGACCTTTTTGTAAATCAGATTGTATTCCTTTGTCAGTTTTTCCACAAAAGCCTCATCTCTGTTCGATTCTTCGCCGCGCAAGTGAAAATTACAGTGAGCCACAATGCAATCGTATCGCAATTTACGTAAAATATTCAGCAAAACAACCGAATCTACGCCACCGCTCACACCAACCAGAATGCGTTCGTTGTCTGCGAGTAGCTGATTTGCGTTGATAAAATGCTGAACTTTCTTTAGCGTTTCCATTGAATTGAGTATTTTTGTAAGTTATCACAAAGATAATTATTTGTTCGGATAATTGCAGGCAAAATAGGCTGATTTAATCCGACAAACTTTCTAAAATTAGCAATTTTATGTTAAAATGAACTATCAGGAAACCATTCAATATCTCTACGACCGTTTGCCGGTTTTTCATCAAATCGGTGCTGCAGCGTATAAACCCGGATTGGAAAAATCGTTCCAAATGATGGAAAAACTGGACAATCCTCAGTTGAAATACAAGACCATTCACATTGCCGGGACCAACGGTAAAGGTTCTGTTTCGCATTTTCTCTCTGCAATTTTGCAGTCGGCTGGCTACAAAACCGGACTTTACACTTCGCCGCATTTGGTCGATTTTGGAGAGCGAATTCGAGTGAATGGCGAGAAAGTGAGCCAGGATTTTGTGGTGGATTTTGTGGAGAAAAACAAGGATTATTTCGCCCAAATCGAACCTTCGTTTTTTGAAGCAACCATGGCTTTGGCATTTGATTATTTTGCTGCCGAAAAGGTGGATGTCGCGATTATTGAAGTGGGTTTGGGAGGCAGATTGGATAGCACAAACATTATTCAGCCGGAACTTTCCGTTATCACCAATATCAGTCCCGATCATACACAGTTTTTGGGTGACACGCTGGATAAAATTGCATTTGAAAAAGCAGGCATTATCAAATCACGAACGCCCGTGGTTATCGGCGAAACGCTTCAATTGACGAAGTCGGTTTTTATGGATAAAGCCAAGCTGGAAAATGCACCAATCTTTTTTGCAGAAGAGACGCAAAATCTTCGTTTTTTGAAAGAAGAAAATAGAAAAATGATGTTGAAAACCAGTAATTTCGGTGAATTAGAAGTTGGATTGATAGGAGAGTATCAACTGAAAAATGTTGCAACTGTTTTGGAAGCAGTCACTCAACTTCAAAAACTCGGTTTTGAAATTTCAGAAGAAGCAATTCGGGCAGGATTAAGCAATGTTCTTTTTCTCTCCGGCTTGCAAGGAAGATGGCAAATTTTGGGAGAAAATCCCAAAATTGTGATGGACACAGGTCATAACAAAGCCGGAATTGAATTTATTGTAAATCAACTTAAGGTTCAGAAATATAAGACTTTGCATTTTGTTTTTGGAATGGTAAACGACAAAGATATTTCGGCAGTTTTGGCATTATTACCTAAAAACGCAAAGTATTATTTCACAGCTGCTAATTCAAATCGATCACTTCCGGCAGAAAATTTGAAAGGCCAAGCTGAGAAATTTGACTTAAAAGGAGATGCTTATTTATCAGTAACAGAAGCCGTAAAATCAGCTGTTTCGCAAGCAGAAAAAGACGATTTCATTTTTATCGGTGGAAGTAATTTTGTGGTGGGTGAGGCTTTGGAATTATTTTAATTTGGTAATTTTCTGCGGAATAGTTTAAGTATCAGAAAAATAATCCTTATTTTTGTTAGCTAAGCTCGATTTTCAGCAAAACGCAATTTTTTTAACAAAAGATATAATACCATGAAGCTAAAAACATTATTTTTATTTGGTATGGCAAGTTTAATTTTAACTTCCTGCGCGAGTACGGCGCACAATAAATTGACAAAAGAAGAAAAAGCAGAGGGCTGGCAGCTGCTGTTTGACGGAAAAACGCTGAACGGCTGGCGTGATTTTAACGGCGATGCGCTAACCGGACCTTGGTTTGTGGAAGATGGAACAATTCAAGCAAAAGGCGGCGGAGGCGATGCCAGCGGCTATATAGTAACCGATAAATTGTACGAAAATTTTGAATTGGTTTGGGATTGGAAAATTGCCGAAGGCGGAAACAGCGGCGTGCTTTATCACGTTGTGGAAAATCCAGCTTTCAAAGTTCCTTACGTTACAGGTCCTGAATATCAACTGATTGACGATATTGGTTTTCCTGAAAAACTGGAAGATTGGCAAAAAACGGCTGCTGACTACGCGATGTACATTGCCGATAAGGAAAAACTTGCAATTAAACCTGCCGGAGAGTGGAATTCATCGAAGATTGTTTTTGATAATGGACACGTGGAGCATTGGCTGAATGGCGAAAAAGTGGTTGAATTTGAGGCGTGGACTGAAGATTGGTTTGCTCGCAAAAATAGCGGAAAATGGGAAAACGCACCTGAATACGGCTTGGCACAGAAAGGCTTAATTTGCCTGCAAGATCACGGTTCGGCTGCTTGGTTTAGAAATATGAAAGTGAAAGAACTTCCTCGAAAAACGAAAGAAGTCAGCTTGTTTAACGGAAAAGATTTGACCGGATGGGAAATTTACGGAACAGAAAAATGGTATGTAAAAGACGGACTTTTGGTTTGTGAGAGCGGCCCTGAGAAAAAATACGGCTATCTGGCTACACGCGAATATTTCGATAATTTTGATTTATCGCTGGAATTCAAGCAAGAAGCGGATGGAAATTCGGGCGTATTTTTCCGCTCTTTCATCGAGCCGGACGTGAAAGTAAATGGCTGGCAAGTGGAAGTTGCTCCAAAAGGAAATGACACCGGCGGAATTTATGAATCGTATGGTCGTGGCTGGTTAGTTCAAATTCCGGATGAAAAAGAGAATATCCTGAAAGAAGGCGAATGGAATACTTTGCGCATAAAAGTGGAAGGCGATAATGTGAAAACCTGGCTAAATGGCGAAGAAATGGTGGATTTGACCGATGAGAAAATTGGCAAAGCGCAAGGTAGAATTGCATTGCAAATTCACGATGGTGGCGGTATCAAAGTCGTTTGGAGAAACTTTAATCTGAAAACTTTGTAATTAAATTCTCATAATATTAAAAACAATAAAAGCTCGCGAAAGCGAGCTTTTATTGTTTTGTTTGTAATGAATGCCGGATTATTCATCAATCGGCATAATTTCCACCAAAATTTCATCTTGCATAACCGATTGTCCGGGCGTAACGTGGATTTTACGAATCACACCGTTAAACGGAGCATTGATTTCATTCTGCATTTTCATCGCTTCGAGGCTCAATACAGGTTCGCCTTCATTCACAAGGTCGCCCTCGCTCATAAATACATCCACAATTTTTCCCGGCATTTGCGATTTGATATTATTATCGGCCGCTTGCTCAATGCCTTTGTTCAGCATATTCTGGCGAATGTAAGAGAAAATTGATTCCAAACTGAATTTATATTCCACGCCATTCACTTTTACCATAATGCGGTTTTGGTCGCGTTGTGTAATTTCGCATCGATACATGATATCGTCCATGCTGAATGACGAAAAATTATTTTTGTGCTCAATGAAAAACACATCTTTTTCTTCGCCATTGATAATTGGTTTTGACTCCTTGGGAAGATAAATTTTATATCGTGCGCCGTTGTCTCTTTTCGCGATAAAGAGGCGAGTTGCATCTCTTTTATATACGTATGATGTTGCCATTTTTTAAAATTAGAAATTAGAATTTAAAAATTAGAAATTGTCTGACATCTGAACCAGATTATTTATTAATTCTCTTATTCAAAACCCACACGTTCAACGATTCGCTTTTGAACATTGGCGAGTCAGACGAATATTGCAGGTATTCTTTCGCATAGGTAATGGTTGCGGCAAGCGCAGCCATCATTGCTTCTTCCTCAGATTCAAGCATATCGGTTGTGAAAATATTGTCTACCCAGCGAGTTGTGTAAGTCGCTTCGTTGAATTCTTTGCTTCGCAATACAGTCCTACAAAATGGAACAGTAGTTTTCAAACCGGAAATGGAAAATTCATTCAATGCATTCAGCGTTTTTCGGATGCAATCTTTTCTATCATTTCCATGAACAATGATTTTGGCAATCATAGAATCGAAATAAGGCGTTACAACCGAGTAATTTCTCACACCAGATTCAATGCGAATGTGGTCGCCGTGAGGAAATTGAATTTTCTCGATAAATCCGGTTTGCGGACTAAAGCGATTTTGCGGATCTTCAGTATTCACGCGGCATTCTATCGCCCAGCCATTGAATTGAATGTCTTTTTGTTCCAATGTCAGTTTTTCATCCATCGCAATCCGAATTTGCCACTCAATCAAATCCACACCTGTAATCATCTCTGTAACAGGATGTTCTACTTGAATTCGGGTGTTCATTTCCATAAAATAGTATGAACCATCCTCGTCTAAAATAAATTCGATTGTTCCGGCAGAATAATAGCCGATTGTTTTGGCAAATCTCACGGCAAGTTCGCCCATTTCGCTCCGTTTTTCATCCGAAATACTGGCCGAAGGAGCCTCTTCAACGATTTTTTGGTGTTTGCGTTGCAATGAACACTCACGCTCACCGAGATGAACTACATTCCCGAATTTGTCGCCCAAAATCTGAAATTCAAGGTGCTTTGGATTAACCAGATATTTCTCAATAAACATATCGCCGTTGCCGAATGCAGCCAGAGCTTCTTCGTGTGCCGACTTGAAATGTCGCTCCATCGTTTCGGGTTTTTCCACAATTCGCATTCCGCGGCCACCACCTCCGGCAGAAGCTTTCAGAATGACGGGATAACCAATTTTATCAGCAAATTCCTTGGCAACATGCGCATCTGTAATTGCTCCCGGACTTCCCGGAACAAGCGGCATTTCGGCATCCGAAGCCATCTTTTTTGCAATGGTTTTGATACCCATATTGCGGATTAGCTCGGGCGAAGGGCCAATAAACGTAATTCCGTTTTCCTCGCAAAGCTGTGCAAAATCGGGATTTTCGGATAAAAAACCGTAGCCCGGATGAATCATATCAATTTCATGTTCAAGGGCAATTTTGACTAAAGCTTCGGGATTTAGGAAAATGGTTTTTTCGGCCAGATCTTCTTTTACAGAAATAATTTCATCTGCATAGTCCAGATACATGGCATCCGGTTCACGATTTCCCTGGATGACGTAAGTGGTCAATCCAAGATTTTTGGCTGAACGAATAATGCGAATGGCAATTTCGTTGCGGTTGGCAATTAATATTTTTTTGCTCATATTTTTAGTTTAGTGGAAATGTGTATTAAGAAATTTGCATTTCTCTTAAATACTTATTTTCCAATAAATAATTACTAAATCAACTAAATTACAGCGGAATATTTCCGTGTTTTCTTTCAGGTTGTGAGTACTGTTTGTTGGACAAAATGTCAAAAACGGTAATCAGCACTTCGCGCGTTTTCGAAGGCATTATCACGTCGTCAATCATTCCAAGCTCTTCCGCTTTGAACGGATTAGCAATTTCGTCTTTGTACTTTTCAATCAGTTCTTTTTCGAGTTTAGCCCGATCTTCTGCAGCTGCCAATTCGGCACGATTAGTGATTTTAATCGCTCCTGCAGGTCCCATCACAGCAATTTCAGCTGTTGGCCATGCAAAGTTAAAGTCACCTCCAATTCCCAAACTATTCATCACCACAAATGCGCCTCCGTAGGCTTTTCGGGTGATAATGGTAATTCTCGGAACGGTTGCTTCACAGAATGCGTACAGAAGTTTCGCACCGTTGCGGATAATTCCGGTATGCTCCTGATCCACGCCAGGCATAAATCCGGGAACATCCTCCAGCACAAGAATTGGGATATTAAAACTATCACAGAAACGAACAAATCGAGAACCTTTCACACTGGCATTAATATCCAATGTTCCGGCCATCACTTTCGGCTGATTGGCAACAATTCCAATCGTTTTCCCATCCAAACGAGCAAATCCTACCACAATATTTTGGGCAAATTTCTCGTGAACTTCTAAAAACGTATTGTGATCCACCAAAATATTGATAATTTCCTTCATGTCATACGGACGGTTTGGATCATCAGGCACAATTTTATTCAGATATTCCTGACGTTCCTCGTTAAAATCAACATCGGTAGAAACAGGAACCGGATCAAAATTATTCAATGGCAAGTAGGCCAGCAGTTTACGAACTTGCATGATGGCATGTTCTTCGTCCTCAAACACAAAATGCGCTACACCACTTTTCTCAGCATGTACATTTCCTCCACCCAAATCATCCATGCTAATGTCTTGATTTAGAACTTCTTTCACTACATCTGGCCCGGTTACAAACATGTAGGATGTTTTGTTGGTCATGATGACAAAGTCAGTAATCGCAGGCGAATAAACCGCTCCACCGGCCGCAGGACCAAGAATTACGCTGATTTGTGGAATAATTCCGGAAGATTTTACGTTGTTTTTGAAAATGCGCGCATACGCCGAAAGACTATTGATGCCTTCCTGGATGCGTGCACCGCCGCTATCAATCAATCCAACGCATGGAGCTCCGAATTTGAGTGCCATTTCTTGCACTTTGGCTATTTTCAGTCCGTGAGCATAGCCCAATGAACCGCCCATTACGGTAAAGTCCTGTGCATAAGCAAATACGCTTCGTCCTTGTACCAATCCACGTCCCACAACAACTCCGTCGCCGAATGCGTTTTGAGATTTTTTAATGGCTTTGGCAGGTTCTACAAAGGGATTTAATTCAAAAAAACTTCCTTCATCAAAAAGAATATTAAGCCGCTCACGTGCAGTAAGTTTCAGCTTTAAGTGCTGTTTCTGAACAGCAACTTCTTCCATGTCTTGCAAAGCTTTTCGCCTTTGCTCGAATACTTTTCTTTTGTTCATATTTATTTTTCTTAGCAATAGGATGTAATTAATATTAACATATTCGAGCGCAAAAAAGTTTCTGTTCTAAAGTAATTTGTCAAAAATTAAAATGATAGTTGGTTTAAAAATGTAAATTCAATTAGTAAATGCAACTTTGACGGCAGGATAGTATAGATTGTTTT
>CAZCIU010000086.1:0-9991 GCA_964498765.1 uncultured Paludibacter sp.
ACCTTTCAAATGCGCCGTTTTCGGGTTTTCAGGGTGAATACACATCGCTGTGTCGCCCATTATCGTTTCGGGACGAGTAGTTGCTACAACGGCGTAACCATCCTCTCCCTCAATTTTATACCGCAAATAATACAATTTTCCATTCACTTCTTTGTGAATGACTTCCTCGTCGGAAATGGCTGTAAGCGCTTTCGGATCCCAGTTAACCATCCGCACTCCACGGTAAATCAAACCTTTTTCGTGCAAATCGCAGAAAACTTTAATCACGCTTTCAGAACGAATTTCGTCCATCGTAAAGGCTGTGCGTTCCCAGTCGCAGGAAGCACCGAGTTTTTTCAGCTGTTCCAGGATAATTCCACCGTGTTCGTGCGTCCAATCCCAGGCATGTTTCAAAAATTCATCGCGCGAAAGGTCGGTTTTTTTAATCCCTTTTTCAGCCAAACGAGCCACAACTTTTGCTTCGGTAGCGATGGATGCGTGGTCGGTTCCGGGCACCCAGCAGGCGTTTTTTCCCTGCATACGCGCACGGCGCACGAGTACGTCCTGAATGGTATTATTGAGCATGTGCCCCATGTGAAGCACGCCGGTTACGTTTGGTGGCGGAATTACGATGGTGTACGGTTCGCGCTCATCGGGCGTGGAATGAAAAAATCCGTTGTCTAACCAATATTGATACCATTTGTCCTCAACATCTGCGGGGTTGTATTTGCTTGCAAGCGTCATTTTAGTTTATAGTAAAAAAGTTTTTAGTAGATAGAAACAAAAGCAGGAAGTTTGAAGCACGAAGCACGTAGAAAATCCAAAAATAAGAATTACTGCTTACCGCTCACCTCTCACCGCTTTATTTAAGAGTGCAAAGATAGTGAAAATGAATTTTTTATAGAAATTTAAATTGGAAAGAATAAGTATTGTCAGCTTAATTCATTAAATTTGTGAAAGAATAGGACTATGCAGGCAAAAACCACAGGCATCATATTACATCAGGTGAAATACTCGGACAGTCAGAGCATTGTAAGTATCTACACCCAGGAATTCGGGCGGATGTCCTACATGGTGCGTGGTGCAAATCGGAAGAAATCGGCTACTCGTTCGGCTTTGCTTCAACCGCTTTCCATCGTGGAAATTGACGTAAATCACAATCCGAAAAAGGACATTCAGAGCATTCGCGATATGCGCGTTTCAGTGCCGTTTTATCACATACCGTATGATCCGGTGAAAAACTGCCTGGCACTTTTTATGACCGAAGTACTGCACAAAACGCTGAAACATTCGGAAAATGACGAAGATTTGTATAACTTTATCGAAAATTCAGTCTGCGTACTGGATAAATGCGAAGAAGGTGTTGGGAATTTTCATCTGGTTTTTATGGCGGGATTGGCTCGTCAGTTGGGTTTTGCTCCGGACATAATGAACGGTAATGGCTACAAGTATTTTGACTTAATGAACGGAATTTTTGAAAGACAACAACCGCAACATATTCACTTCCTGGAAGGAACACCTGCGACCACCTTCAAGGACATTTTTAAACTGGATTACAACTGCCTGAACTCACTGCCGATGAACCGTAAACTACGCGCAGAAACTTTGAACAATTTCGTCGAATATTACAAATTGCATCTTGCTGATTTTCATTCTCTTCAATCTATAGAAATTATGCACAAACTTTGGGAATAAAAATAATATAATAATGTGAAAAATTTTGTGGAAATAATTTAATATCACTATTTTTATCAATTGAAATACAAAGAAAAACACATATATTTTATTTTATATTTAATACTTTAATTCTCGTTAAACAACTGAATACCATGAACTTGAACAAACTATTTCAATTTCCCAAATACAAAGTTCTATTACTGATTTTAGTTGGATTTGGGATAATGACTGCAAAAGCTGAAAATTCAGGCTTTATGCAACAGCAAGATACTGTTTTCAGCACATATTCGGGTGTCGTAAGCAGCGAAAATTCTGATCCATTGGCTTACGCCGTGCTTTCTGTTGAGCAATCCAATATCTCAACGGTAACTAATACTGATGGAGAATTTATGCTTAAAATTCCAAAATCGGAAAGCAATAAAAATATTATTGTCACTTTTTTAGGACACGAAAATCTTCGAATTCCAATTTCTAAACTTTTGCCGCAAGGAAATAAAATCAGGTTGAAAGTGATACCGTTTGTATTGCCGGAATTGGAGGTTTTGTATAAAGACCCGGCTTCGATTGTAAAAAAAATGATGGAAAATAAAAGCGCGAATTACAGTTCAAAAGACTGGATGATGACAGCTTTTTATCGAGAAACCATCAAAAACAGAAATACTAATGTTTCGCTTTCGGAAGCAATCGTGGAAGTGTACAAACGCGCTTACAACAGCACTCTTCATGATATGGCGGCACTTTACAAATCCCGAAAAAGTACGGATTATAACAAATTAGATACCTTGGTTTTCAAACTGATGGGCGGCCCATTCAATAATATTTATCTCGATGTGATGCGATATCCGGAATATATTTTTACTTCAGATATTTTGGATAAATATGAATTCCGCTTTTTGAAAACTGATCAAATAAACGACCGATTGGTTTATGTGATTGAATTTAAGCAACTGAAATACATTTACGAGCCGCTTTATTTTGGTAATCTGTACATTGATGCCGAAAGTTTTGCTTTGGCGAGAGCGGAGTTTGACATGAATTTGGAATTTAATGAAGAAGCAACCAGACTTTTTGTTCGAAAAAAGCCATTTAACGCACGTGTAAGCACTACGCAAGCAAAATACGTGATTGATTACAGGCTGATTGGCGAAACTTGGTTTTATTCGTACAGCAGAATTGACTTGGGATTGCGAATCAACTGGAACAGACGCCTTTTTCACACCTACTATAATACAAGCATAGAAATGGCTGCAACCGACTGGACTGATGCTATGGATAGAAAAACTTTTCGTGGCAAAGAGCGCATCAATCCTTCGGTGGTCATTCAAGATCAGGCTTCGGGCTTTTCAGATCCGGAATTTTGGGGCGAATTTAACATTATCGAACCCGACAAATCGATTGAAAATGCGATAAATAAAATACAAAAGCAACTCAATCGTACAAAGTAATATGGTTGGAAAAACCAATTTTCATGCTCTACCGAACTAAAAAACGGTAGAGTAATTTTATGTCTAAAAAAATAAAAAACTCAAATAATATGGCAAAAAAAGTAGTAATTTATTGTAAAAACACACAAGATTATCACTCGTTTCCGCTCGGAACATCACTTCTTGAAATTTACAATTCGCTGAATATCATGTTAAAATATCAGGTTGTTGCGGCTCGCGTAAACTATAAAGTCGAAGATCTTAACTTTTTGATTTACAAGCCAAAAGACATCGAATTTATTGACACAAGTTGTTCGTCGGGCATGCGCGTATATGTTCGAACGCTATCAATGGTTTTGTCAAAAGCCGTGGCGGAACTTTTCCCAAAATCAGTCATTCGCATTGAGCATCCAATTTCGAAAGGCTATTACTGCCAGATTGAAAATTTTGATCAGGCCATTACACCGGAAATCGTGACGCAAATCAAAACACGCATGCATGAGATTATTGACAGCGGCGAAGCGGTGATTTTGGAAGAAAAACAAACCGAACAAGTGAAAGAACTTTTCCGAAACGGACGAAACAATACTTCCAAAGATTCGCTGTTTGACAGCCTCGGCGAACCGTATTTGAGGTATTACCGCATCGGAGATTTTATTGATTATTACACCAGTATTTTGCTTCCATCGACCGATTATCTGGATATTTTCGACCTAATTCCGTACTACGACGGCATGTTGCTTCAGGTTCCAAATCGTGAAAATCCGGTTGAACTGGAAGAAATGGTACTTCAACCGAAAATGTTCGAAATTTTCAAAGAATTTCTTAGTTGGAACAAAATTATGGGCTTAAATTCCGTGGGAGAATTCAATAAAGCCAGCAATGATAATCGTGCATTTAACCTGATAAAAATTGCCGAAGCACTGCACGAAAAGAAAGTTGCATCCATTGCAGATATGATTTATGCACGCCCTGATTTGAAACTAATCTTGATTTCCGGACCATCTTCTTCGGGAAAAACGACTTTCAGCAAACGACTTTCTGTACAACTAATGGTGAGCGGATTGACGCCAAAAACCATTTCGCTGGATGATTATTTTGTAAACAGAGAAGATACACCACGCGATGAAAATGGCGATTGGGATTTCGAATCGCTTTATGCGCTGGATTTGGATTTTTTCCACAAACAAATGGAGCAATTGCTCGCTGGCGAAGAAATTGAGCTGCCAGCATTTAACTTTGAAACAGGAAAACGTGTTTTCAAAGGCTCAAAACTGAAACTCGAACCCGACACATTGCTTATTCTGGAAGGAATTCACGCCTTAAATCCGGAATTGACCAAAGGGATGCCGGACAATGCGCTTTTCAAAATTTACGTTTCGGCGCTTACCACCATTTCCATCGACGAGCATAACTGGATACCAACTGCCGACACACGTCTGCTTCGCCGAATAATACGAGATTATAGCTATCGTGGCTACTCGGCTCGCGACACCATCGGACGCTGGGGAAGTGTGAGAAAAGGCGAAGATAAATGGATTTTTCCATTCCAGGAAAATGCAGATATTATGTTTAATTCGGCATTGATTTTTGAACTCGCCGTGCTGAAACGCCACGTGATGCCAATCCTGGAACAAGTTCCGAAAAATAGCGAAGAATATACTGAAACACATCGTTTGTTGCGTTTCTTGCGTTACTTTGTGGCGATTGAAGACAGCGAAATTCCACCAACTTCGCTATTGAGAGAGTTTGTGGGAGGAAGTAGTTTTAAATATTAAAGAAAAAAGATGGGAGTTGGAAGTTGGAAGATGGAAGATTTTGTAGTCCATCGTTTATATTGAAAGTGAGATTTTTATGGATAACAGAATAAAATTCGGAAAAACGGATCTAGAAGTTTCAAAAATATGTTTTGGCGGGAATGTTTTTGGCTGGACGTTGGATGAAAAGGCGTCGTTCGAAATCTTGGATGCCTTTGTGGATGCGGGTTTCAACTTTATTGACACAGCTGATATGTATTCCACCTGGGTGCCGGGAAATAAAGGCGGCGAATCGGAGGCTATCATTGGAAAATGGATGAAACTTCGCAAAAACAGAGAAAAACTGATCATTGCTACCAAGCTTGGCAACGAAGTGGGAGGACAAAAAGGACTGAGCAAATCCTACATGAAAATCGCTGTGGAGAATTCACTCAAGCGACTTCAAACGGATTATATCGATTTGTACATTTCACATGTAGATGATCCGGAAACACCCGTGGAAGAAACGATGGAAGCATTCAACGAATTAGTGAAAACCGGAAAAATCAGGTATATCGGCGCATCCAATTTATCCGCCGAGAGAATTGTGCAATCCAATCAATTCGCCCGAGATAATAATTTGGAAGGTTATATCAGTTTGCAACCACTTTATAATCTATTTGACAGAGAAAAATTTGAAAAAGAATATTTGCAGCTGGTTGATTTTGAAAAAATGGCTGTTACAAGTTACTACGCATTGGCAAGCGGATTTTTGAGCGGAAAATATCGCTCAGAATCTGATGCCGGAAAAAGTGCTCGTGGTGCCGGAATTGTAAGTAAATACTTGAATGAACGAGGCAAAAACATCTTGAAAGCGATGGATAAAATTGCTGAAGAAACAGGCGCACCGCTTTCGCAAATAGCGCTTGCCTGGCAACTTCACAAACCATTTATTACTTCGCCTATCGCCAGTGCCACTTCTGCAAAGCAACTTCAAGATTGGCAAGGTGCAGTAAATTTACATTTGAGCGAAATGCAAATGGAAGAATTGGATACAGCAAGTGAATATTAACATCAATTATTACAATACAACTATCAGATAAATCAAAACACGCCAATTTGTCAGCTACAAAATACATCTATTCGATTGTTTTTCAATGCGACAATAATTTTTCAACAAAATCAATAAAACTTAAATCAGCCATTCTGTCAGCTAAATTCCTTTGGTATTTTATTTGCAATTATGTGGTCAAACATCAAAAAAAAATAACAAATAAAATAGAAAGGAATAAAATTATGACACTAGTAAGATTTACAGGCAATCCATTGATTGACCGTTTTTTCGACACAGATTTGTTTGACTGGAGTTCAAGGAACTATTCAAAAACAAACACGACTTTACCTTCCGTTAACTTAAAGGAAGATGAAAACGGATACAGCATTGAAGTGGCTGCTCCGGGTCTGGACAAAAATGATTTCAAAATTGAAGTTCACAACGATTTGTTAACCATTTCTTCTGAAAAAAACGAAGAAAATGAAACCAAAAACGAAAACGAACGCTACACAAAACGTGAATTCAGCTACCAATCATTCAGCCGTTCATTTAGTCTGCCTCAGACTGCCGATGGCGACAAGGTAGAAGCTAGTTACGACAAAGGAATTCTGACTGTTTCGATACCGAAAAAAGAAGAAGCAAAACCAAAGGCTCCGAGAGCAATTGAGATTAAATAAGTTGATTCATTTTAGGGAGGACGACGGGTTCGTCTTCCCGTTTTTTATACAAAAATATGGAAACATTCAAAGACATCATCAACTCAGACACGCCCGTGCTGATTGATTTTTACGCCACTTGGTGCGGACCGTGCAAAGCCATGGCTCCCGTTGTGGAACAAATAGGGAAAGAAGTGCAAGGACAAGCACGCGTACTGAAAATTGATGTGGATAAAAATCAGGCTTTGGCTGCTAATTATCAAATTCAGGCAGTTCCGACTTTTGCTATTTTCAAAAACGGAAAAATGGTCTGGCGACATCCCGGAGGCGCTGATAAACAGACGCTAAAAAACACACTTTTGTCATATCTCTGAGCATCAGAGATATTTTTTTTGCAATAAATCGGACATTTTCTTACTCGTATGATTTTTTTTTGTTACTTTGCAGACAAATTAAATGAATTATAGCTTTATGAAACAATTTCTGAAATTTACTTTAGCCACAATCGTTGGTATTATCATCGTCTCCATCATCGGATTTCTGATTTCACTCGGAATTCTGGGAGCCATTGCCAGTTCTAGTAGTAAAACTGTCAAAATTCAACCATATTCTGTGTATGAATTGAAGCTGGAAGGAACGTTGGTAGAGCGTTCGCAGGATGATCCATTTTCCGGTATGCTTTCCGGAGTATTTGGGCAAGAGGTTGTCAGTCAAGTTGGCTTGGATGACGTTTTGAATAATATTAAAAAAGCCAAAGAAAATGACAACATCAAAGGAATTTACCTGAAAGGTGGTGCTTTGAGCGGTGGATATTCGTCCATCAAAGAAGTGAGAGACGCCTTGATTGACTTCAAAAAATCCGGTAAATTTATCGTTGCTTATGCAGATTTATATTCTCAAAAAAACTATTATCTGGCAACGGTAGCGGATAAAATTTATCTGAATCCTCAGGGAATGGTCGAATTTCAAGGGATAAATTCAAGCACTATGTTCTTGAAAAACACGCTTGATAAATTAGGTGTGGAAATGCAAATAGTGAAAGTTGGAACGTACAAATCTGCAGTTGAGCCATACATCGATACTAAAATGAGTGAAGCCAACAAAGAGCAAGTGACCAAATACATCACTTCCATTTGGAATAATATTTTGAAAGAAATATCGGAATCGCGTAAAATTTCAACCGAGCAACTGAATGCTTATGCGGACGAAGTGATGGCACTTCAGGAAGCTGAGAAAAACGTAACTTACAAATTGGTTGACAGCCTTGTGTATGCCGACGGAATGGAAAGTGTGCTGAAAAATCTGACCAAACAAGATGATTTCAAAAACATCAAATTTGTTTCTCATTCTAATCTGAAAAATGTGCCTCTAAACGAAAAAATGCACAAAGACAAAGTGGCTGTAATCTACGGAGTTGGTGGAATTGACATGGGCGGAACAGATGGAATTGTTTCTGAGAAATTAGTAGAAACCATCAATAAAGTTAAAGACGATAAAGCTGTAAAAGCAGTTGTTTTCCGTGTGAATTCTCCGGGTGGAAGTGCCTATGGCTCAGAGCAGATCTGGCGTGCCATCAGCAATCTGAAAAAAGAAAAACCGGTAATCGTTTCCATGGGCGACTATGCCGCATCGGGCGGTTATTACATTGCATGTATCGCTGACACCATCGTAGCACAACCCAATACGCTGACCGGATCTATCGGAATTTTTGGAACAATTCCAAACATCGCAGGACTGAACAAAAAAATCGGTTTGGCTTATGACGGCGTAAAAACCAACAAAATGAGTGACGCTATTTCTGTAAATCGTGCATTTTCGCCGGAAGAGCGTGATTTGCTGCAAGCGCATATCAATCGCGGTTACGAACTCTTCACAAAACGCTGTGCTGATGGCAGAAATATGCCGATTGACGACTTGAAAGCTGTTGCTGAAGGCCGCGTTTGGACAGGTGAAGATGCGTTGCAGTTAGGCCTTGTTGACAAATTGGGCGGACTGAAAGATGCTATCGAAATTGCTGCCGGAAAAGCGAAACTGGAAAATTACATAGTAAGAAATTATCCTGAAAAAGAAGATTTCATGACACGTTTGCTGAAAGATATGAACTCAGATATGGAAACGAAATTCTTAAAATCCAAACTTGGACTTGAGAATTATGAAATTCTGAAACAAATAGAACAAGCGAAAAACATGAACGGAGTTCAAGCACTGATGCCATTTAACATCACTCTGAACTAATCGGGTAACAATAAATTATTAAAAGGCATTGCAAAACTGTAATGCCTTTTTTGTTGTTATTTATTATAAAAATATCTCCTTATCTGCTCGCTGCCTTTAACATTTTACAAAAACATTTTTTATCTTTGTAGATACAATGGCTAAACCGAATAAAAATATCGTTTTTTACATTCTCTCCCTACTTTATGGCGGAGTTATGGAATTTCGTAATTTTTTATTTGATAAGAAAATTCTTCCTTCCAAATCTTTTTCGCTTCCGATTATCAGCATTGGAAATCTTGCTGTGGGCGGCACGGGAAAAACGCCACACACCGAATTTTTATTGAAAATTTTGAGTTCTGAATGGAAAACCGCCGTACTAAGTCGTGGCTACAAACGCGAAACGAAAGGTTATCGCTTAGCTCGACTGAGCGACACAGCAAAAACCATTGGTGATGAACCGCACCAGATTTACAGCAAATTTCCGGGAACAATGGTCGCGGTGGACGAAAACCGTGTGCACGGCATCGAAAGCCTTTTGGATGAAAAACAAAACGTGGACGTAATTCTGCTGGATGACGCATACCAACATCGTTACGTGAAGCGGGGACTTTCCATTTTGCTCACCGAATTTAGCAAACTTTATTCAGAAGATTATATGCTGCCTTTTGGCTCGCTCAGAGAATGGCAAAGCAACAGTAAGCGAGCAGATATTATCATTGTGACAAAATGCGATAGCGATTTTTGCGCGCCAAACAAACGGGATTTTGAGAAAAAACTGAAAATTCAGCCGCATCAGCAATTGTTTTTTTCGGCATTCGAATATGGAAAACTTTATGCCGGTTTTGAAGATGATAATGAGCTGGAAACCGCTGAACCGGGAATTATTTGCTTTGCCTGACGATGCGTCACGAAAAAAGCACATCAACGATTTTCAAAAGCGAATTTTTCGTCAGTACGAAAAACCGCTTCGAAACCTGACTGTGAATCAAGGCAAGATGTTGATAAAACTGATTGACCGCGAGCACAATATTAATACTTTTGACCTGATAAAAGCGTATAAAGGCGGAGTTCCTGCTGTGTTCTGGAATACGGTTGCTAAGTTTTTTGGTTCGGATCTGAGAGCGGAATATGACGGCAAAGACAAGGACAGAATTGTGGAGCGCGTAATTACGCTGGTGGACGCAGGACAGCTTTAGTCTATAGTATTTAGTTAAAAGTTTTGACTTTAAAAGTTTTTAAAAATTACAT
>CAZCIU010000087.1:0-9986 GCA_964498765.1 uncultured Paludibacter sp.
TAAAAAAACTCTGATAATCGTGAGATTGTCAGAGTTTTAGAGTACCCAGAGCCGAAATTGAAATATATGAAAATGAAAAATTTGTAATTATCGAAAAATCATTAATTTGTAGTATATCTGTATGTATATCAATATATTACATGGTATATGGTATTTAATGTTATTTAATCGAATTGAATTGTTTTTAGTATGTGTGGGGAAAATGTGGGGAAAATGTGGGGAAAATATATTATCTTTGTTGAGTTATTTTTCAAGTTCATATTATGAAAGTTACTTTAATTTTAAGAAAAACTGTAAAACGTTATGATGTTGATACAAAAGCTACTATTTACGTCCGCCTTAGAGATGGTAGATCAATTGATATGGTAGCTCCTACAAAGTTATCAATAAACCCAAACTTATGGGATGACAAATCAGAACAGATAAAAAGCAAAGTTGTTTTTGATGATGAAATGAGGGTTTCATTTAATGAAGAAGTTCGAAAAGTTAAATCGTTCATCGAAAAATCATATCATGAAAATGAGGATGATGTTAATAAGAATTGGCTAAAGAACTTGCTTGATAAATATTATCATCCCGAAAAATATATCCCGGTTGAAGAAATAAAAGAAATCACTAAGCCATATTTTGTAAATCTATTCGATGAATTTCTGCTTAAGCATAAACTTTCTGAAGTTAGAAAGAAAAATTTTCGTGTTGTAGGTCGTGCTGTTAGACGATATGAATTATACGTTCAAACAACAAAGCGTGGAAAAAAAGATTTTTTCTTGGATATTGACGAAGTTACTCCCGATACTTTACGAGATATTTGGAACTTTCTCGAAAATGAATACAAATACGTTGAATTATACCCACAAATTTACAAATCAATTCCTGAGAAACGGACACCGCAAAGACGTTCAAAAAATACATTGCTCGACTGTTTTGCACGGCTACGGACATTTTTCATTTGGTGCTACGATAACGATAAAACTCAAAATAAACCGTTTGAGAGGTTTCCATTGGAAGAAAGTACTTATGGAACACCATTTTACATTACATTAGAAGAGAGAGACAAAATATTTAACACCGATTTTTCAGCAACTCCGCAGTTGGAAATACAACGAGATATTTTTATTTTTCAAAGTCTGATTGGATGTCGTGTTGGTGATTTGTATAAGATGACCAAAGATAACGTAATTGACGGAGCAATTGAATATGTTCCTAGAAAAACCAAAGAAGGAAATCCAATAACCGTTAGAGTGCCATTAAACGAAAAAGCACAGTTCATTCTTGAAAAATATAAAGATGAAAAGAACCGTTTATTCCCGTTTATTTCAGAACAAAAATACAATGTATCTATCAAGAAAATATTCAGAATAGCCGAAATAAACCGGATTGTAACTATTCTTGACCCGTTAACCAACGAGGGTGTCCGCAAACCGCTTCATGAAGTAGCAAGCAGTCACTTAGCACGACGTACATTTATCGGCAATATCTACAAGAATGTGAAAGATCCAAATTTAGTCGGTGCGCTAAGTGGACACAAAGAAGGTAGCAAGGCTTTCAACCGTTATAGACAGATTGATGAAGATATGAAGAAAGAATTGGTGAATTTACTTAATTAATTTTAGTAACTTCGCCGTTAAGATTATTGACATAGATTTTGGATTTCATATCAAAAAAATAAGGAATATGACGGATACTCAATTAACTGAACTTTTGAATGAACTGATCAAACAACCACACGAAAGCGAATGGGTTGAATTTAAACTCAACTTTCATTCTCCAGAAGAAATTGGAGAAAGAATATCTGCACTATCCAATGGTGCGTGCATTCATAATCAGCCATATGGCTTTCTTGTTTTTGGCGTTGAAGATGGTTCACATATTATTAAAGGAACATCTTTTAGAGGCAAACAGCACAAAAAAGGAAGTGAATTGTTTGAGCATTGGCTAGCAACACGATTAAACCCCAGAATTGATTTTTCTATTTATGAGTTTGACTACGACCCGCAAAAACACATCACACTTTTCGTTATTCCGGCTGCACAGGTTCAGCCTGTTGAGTTTCTGCACACATCATACATTCGTGTTGGAAGTATAACACGGAAATTAAGCGAATTTCCGCAAAAACAAGCAAAAATTTGGAAGAAAGATGCTATTCCTTTTGAAAAAGAAATTACCCATGAAAACCTTTCTATTTCAGACATCTTCAAATTTTTGAGTACAGAAACCTATTTCGATTTAATGAAGCTTCCATACCCATCTACACAACAAGCGATTGTCGACAAATTTGTAGAAGAAGGATTAGTGGCCAAGGGTAAAACATACTCAATTACAAAGTTAGGAGCATTACTTTTTGCAAAAAACTTAATAGATTTTGAAAATGTCGGCCGAAAATCAGTCAGGGTAATTGTTTACAAAGGGAAAAACAAAGTGGAAACGGAGCGAGAACAAATTAACCACAAAGGATACGCTGTAGGTTTTGAAGAATTGGTTAATTGGATTAATGGACAGTTACCAGCTAATGAAGAAATTGGCAGAGCCCTAAGAACAGAAACAAGAATGTATCCAGAAATTGCTGTCAGAGAATTAGTTGCCAACGCACTCATTCATCAAGATCTGAAACAAAAGGGATTTCCAATGATTGAGATTTTTTCAGATAGGATAGAAATTTCCAATCCAGGTTTACCGCTAGTTACTCCCGAACGTTTCATTGATGCGTATATTTCTCGTAATGAAAAATTGGCTGATTTAATGAGGCGAATGGGGTTTTGTGAAGAAAAAGGAAGTGGCATGGATAAAGTAATATCTTACAACGAATTATTTCAACTACCACCCATCAATATCATTGTTGCCGAACAGAGAACCCGAGTTACACTCTACAGTTACAAAACCCTCAACAATCTTGATAAAAAAGAAAAAATAAGGGCTTGCTACCAACATGCTTGCTTAAAGTATGTATCAAACGAAAAAATGACAAATCAGTCATTAAGAGAGCGTTTCAAAATTGAAAATCAAAATGCTGCAATCGCATCCCGTATAATCCGTGATGCTATTCTTGATAACGCCATAAAAGAGGACGACCCCGAAAGCAAATCGAGAAAATTTGCAAGCTACATCCCCTATTGGGCTTAAATCTTATTTGACAATTATCAAACGATATGACGCCTTTCAATCGTAACTAGCTTATATACAGAAGATGTCTTATTTGATGGTTATTTGATTAATTATTCGTTTTCAGCCCGATTTTTTTATTTGATAGTTATTTGACAACTAACCCAATTGTGAATGTTAAGTGCTGATAATCAGGTTGTTTTTATTTGATGCTTATTTGATAATTACCTATGACAGAACCAAAACACGACATACTCAAAGACCACCTACAAAGATGGAAACTTGAAAACGCCAATACTTATGATGCGTTTGAGAAAATGATGAATGAGCAAAGCGATACGGGATATCAGCAGATAATGTTTACGGCTACATCAATTTTTCCAAAGTATCAAAAACTCATCGAAGAGAAAATACAAAGCAAAGATAGCGACGACATTTCAAATATTGAAGATTTTTTAGCCAAGGAACAACTTGGTAAAAAATTCCTGGAACAAATAAATTTGAATAATGATTTAGTTAGTCTGCCGGCAATGCTTGCCTGGCTCTATTTTGGCAGAAGTTTCGAAAACATGGTAGAGCGTGGTGAAGAATTATTGGAAAACAGCCAAACAAAGCGATTTCAAAAATTTGCCATTTCTAAAGTGATTAAACTAATAACCAAACAGTCACTGAAATTAGGTCTGCGTACAGAGCAGGATTGGGTTGAATATCGAAATATTAAAACTGCAATTAAAGATAATTCTGTTGTTGATTGGGCTTTGTCTGAAGAAGGGCCAATGTCTAAAGATGAAGAAAAGAAAACTCCGATAAAAAAGAAAGATAAAATAACTTTCGATGAAATGATTTCATTATCCGATGACGATAAATCAAAACTGATTTTCAAAATTAACGAATATCTGCAATCCGATGTGAAAGGAAAGCGTGTCGCTTTTATGATTATTGCATTATGGCAATTGGGCTACCTTCTGCAAGTTACTACTGACCGTGAATTATTCAATTGCATAAGAGAGAAGTTTAAAGCAGGTATTGGTACTGATGAGAGTATTTATCGTTATCTTAAAGATGCAACAGCCAAACAATATCAATCCGAAATTGACAACCTTAAAACCTATTTCCAACTAAAATAAGTTCACTCCACTTCAATCTCGTTCAATCTGTTTTATATGAACGAGCGTGAACTTCTAATTTTCGTAATTCGCTAAATTCCAGTATACTTTTGTGCCATTGCTCCATTGTGGGGCAATGGTTTTGTTTTTTATATCCACCGAAACTCAAAACCTCAAAAGTGTGGAATTTTAATAAAAAAATGAACGATTTACTTTCTATTATTAAAAACAAAGATGCAACGATCAAATTAGAAGTTAGTGCTGAAGATTTGTTGGATTTTTCCAACGATTTAATTAACCGAGCCAAACACGAGTTATCAACTGAGATTGCCGAAGCTCGTAAAGAGCGGTATTTGACCAAAGAAGAAGTTCGTCAGATTTGCGATGTCTGTGATACTACGCTTTGGCATTGGAACAAAAAAGGGTATTTAAAAACTGTGAAAATGGGTAATAAAGTGCGTTACAGGATGTCTGATATCCGTAAAATTTTAGGAGAAAGAGATGCAAAGTGATAAACTAAATTCGAATAATATCGATGCGTCTTCCAACAAACAATCCAAAAACGAACGCATCGAAGCTTTTCTTCACGAGCGGTACGACTTCCGGTTCAACACGATAAAAAGTCGTACTGAATTTCGTGAGCGGATAAGCAAATCGCCTTTTTCGCCCCTCAGCAAATTCGATATCAACTCAATGCGACGCTTGCTGGACGCATCTATCGGCATCAACACTTCGGGCGATAATATCCGCGCTATTTTGGAAAGCGATTTCTGCCCGAAGGTCAACCCTGTGCAGGAATATTTCCGTTCGCTACCTGGAGTTGACGAGAGCGAGCCTTCAGAAATTGCCCGTTTGGCAGAGTGTGTTGCTGTTGTTAATGCCGAAAAATGGCATACATATCTGTTGAAATGGCTCGTTTCGGCGGTGGCAAACGCTATGGACGATTTGCAATGCCGTAACCATACCTGCCTGGTACTGACGGGCGAACAGGGGAAATTCAAAACCTCGTTTCTCGATTTACTGTGTCCGCCGAGCTTGAAAAGCTATCTTTTTACCGGAAAAATTGATCCTCAAAGTAAAGATATCCAAACGCTTATCGCAGAATGTCTTTTTATTAACATCGATGACCAACTGAAAGAGTTGAACAAGCGAGATGAGAACGAACTGAAAAACCTCATCACTACACCACGCGTAAAATACCGCCGTCCGTACGATATATTCATTGAAGAATACCCGCATTTGGCGAGTTTTATGGCATCGGTCAACGGAACCGATTTTCTGACCGACCCTACGGGAAGTCGCCGATTTCTCCCTTTTGAGGTGAAAAGCATCGACATTGAAGCTGCCAAAAAGATTGATATGGATAAGGTGTATGTGGAAGCCGTTGGTTATTGGAAAAGCGGTTTTCGCTATTGGTTCAACGACAATGAGATTGCTGAATTACACCGCGAGAGCGAAGCTTTTCACGTGCAGACAGCCGAGTACGAAATGCTTTTGAAAGCATTTGAACAACCGGAAGCAACATCGGAAAGCTATATGACCACATCCGAGATTTTGACGTACCTGCGAAATCACACACCCATCAATTTTTCGGAAAAGCGGATGGGTGAAGCTTTGCGGAAAGCAGGGTTTGAACGGAAATCGCGACGAGTGGGTGGTAACCCGATGTACGTCTATCACATCCGAAAGATTTCACCCAATCCCTTTATTTCTACTTTATATGAATAATCTACTTACTACATTACTACAAATAAGGATAACGCAGTGAAAGAAAAAGAATTACGCCGTAGTAAGCTGTGAAAAATCATCTTACGACCAGCTTACTACTGACTACATATTCTCATGTTGTAGTAGTTACTACAAAAAAGTCGGTTACTACACCTTTTTCTTTCACTATCAATTACTTACAAGAATTAAAGAATGTAGTAAGATAAATACTAAAAACTTAGAAAACTTTTATAAAAACAAAAAAATGATGAATATCGAAAACATAAAACACATACCTATAAAGGATTTTCTTGCCGAGCAAGGAATTTCTCCAACGAAAGAACACGCCGGATACGGAATGTACAAAAGTCCGTTTAGGGACGAGCTTACAGCGAGTTTCAAAGTCGATTACCACCAAAACCTATGGCACGATTTCGGAACTGGCGAAGGCGGAAGTATAATTGATTTGGTAATGAAAATGCAACAATGCGATTTTATTGTTGCAACACAAATTTTACAAAAAGAAAATCATTCATTTTTCTTTCAACGTGAAAATTCAATCAATGATAAAACAACAAATTCATTAACAATTACTTCCATCAGACCACTCGAAAACCCTAAATTATTGACTTTTCTGCAAAGCCGGAAAATCAATTTGGAAATAGCAAAAGCTTTCTGCCTGGAAATTCACTATGAAATCGGCGGAAGATCCTATTTCGCTCTCGGTTTTCCCAACGATGCAGGCGGATACGAACTGCGAAACCCGCAATTCAAAGGCTGTCTTCCGCCCAAAGAAATCACCACGTTCGACCACCAAACAAAGAATGTGCATCTTTTCGAGGGATTTATGGATTATTTGAGCCTGCTCACTCTGCAAGCCAGGCAATCCGAAGTTTCCGCCGTCGTGTTGAACTCGATCAGCAACCTGGAAAAAGCTGTTCCGTTTCTCTCGAAACACGAAAAAATCAACGCTTTTTTGGACAACGACGAAGCCGGAAAACAGGCATTGGAAAAATTGCAAAAACGTAATTTGCCTGTCGTAGATATTTCCAAACGCTACGCCGGATTTAAGGATGTGAACGATTTTTTGTGTGGGAAAAAGATGGCGAAAATCCAAACCGAAATCATCCCGAAAATCGGTAAAAACAGCGGTTTCAGACGATAAAAAACAAGCACATTCATCAACGAGAGAGAACTTCAATATTCTAAACAAGCAAGTTTGTGTTTCGGTATGCCCGAAACCTTGTTTTTCATCCCGTTGGTCTAACAAATTACTCAAAATTATTCATTCAAATGACATTAAAAACACACACAAATAAAGGTGGTCGTCCCGCCAAAAGTTTAGCCGAAAAACGCAAGTACCGGCTGTCCTTAAAACTGAACACGGACGAATACCTGCAACTCAAAAGCAAGGCAAAAACAGCGGGAAAAAACCGTTGCGACTTCCTGCGGGAACTGATATTGTCGGGCAAAGTTATCTCGCGATTTTCACCGGAACAAATCGACATTTTTCGCAAAATCGGAGGGATGGCAAACAACCTGAACCAGCTCGCGAAATTGGCACACGTGCAAGGCGTGTGGTTTATCGAAACATCGGCGAAAATGCTGTTGGACGAATTGGACAGACTGCTAAAACGCATCCGGCTATGACAGCGAAAATCATTAAGGGGACGAACTTTTCGGGTGCTATCGGTTATATGTTGAGCAAAAAAGAGAAAGCCGAAATTCTGAAAGCCGAAGGTGTCCGCACAGAACCGAAAGAACTCACGGCAAAATGTTTCGAGTTACAGGCATCGATGCACCCGAGTGTGAAAAAACCCGTTTGGCATATCTCGCTCAATTTTTCGGTACAGGACAAAAACAAACTGACCAACGAAAAGATGGTGGAAATTGCCGAAGCTTATCTGCAAAAGATGAATATCCGAAATACGCAATACCTGATTGTCCGCCACCACGACCGAGAGCATCCGCATATCCACCTCTGCATCAACCGTATTGATAACGACGGGAAACTGATTTCGGACAAAAACGAGAAATTTCGCAGTACAAAAATCTGTCGGGAACTGACTGAAAAACATGGTTTGTACATCGCCACTGGAAAAGAGAACGTGAACCGCGAACGCTTAATCGGCTACGACAAAACAAAATACGAGATTTTTGATGCCTTGCAACGAGCCATCCCCCAAAGTAAAACGTGGAAAGAATTACAGCGAAATCTACGGAAGGAAGGCATCACGTTCGAGTTCAAAACAAGCGGGAAAACCGCCAACATTCAAGGCATTATTTTCGAGAAAGACAGCATTAAAATCAACGGCTCCAAAGTGGACAGGAATTGCAGTTTTTCGAAAATAGATCACCAAATCAAGGAGAATGCTTATCACGCCTTGCAGGAAGTAGAACAGCAGACACAGCAAGCCGGCTTTGCCGGAAGTGCCGTGGATACATTCACATCGCTTTTGGACGAATTGAGCGATTTTACTCTGCTCAACAGTCCACATTACGACGCCACGCTTGCCGATTATATCCTTGCCTTGAAAGCAAGAAAACGACAGGCACAAAGCAAAATAAGAATTCGCAGGATACGATAAAAACAAAAAATAACACCCAAAAAACCAATAAATTATGACCACAACAAGCAACGAGAACATCTTGATGATGTTTGAAGAAATCAACGAAAAGCTGGACAGAACCCAACCGCCAAAATCAACTAAAATCAACTAAAATCAACCACAAGCCCACAAAAGAACCAACCGCCAACCCCCAAAAACAAGCAAACTACTAACAAACAATTATACTGATAAACACCAGCCAATAAAAACAATATCAAAGCACCGTAACCACTCCTACATCTGCCTACCACTACAAAAAACAAATTTTAATGCCGCAAGGCGGCAAAGAGGGGGCGAAAAGTGCCGCAAAGCGGCAAAAAATAGGTATTTAAACGCCCACACCGCAGAACAAAAAGGACAGCCAGACACACGAACCGACCAAACACAAAAAATCCGCCAACGGCGGAACAAAAAAGGCGACCCAAAGACCGCCAAAGCCCCAAAATCCTAAAAAAAATAAAAAGCAAAGTCTTAAAACAGACAAAAATAAATCTAAAAACCACTAAAAGAAAGCCATCCCAAAAACACCAACACCCCCCCCCCTTTTCAATCCGCTAAAAAACCGATAAACAGAGGGTGCGGAGCGGTGGGCGAGCGGGTGGCACACACGGCGGAAACCCCGACAGGGAGCGAGATATAGCCACCTTGCCCCCCTGCCGATGTATTTCTGTAAAAAAGTGCGTTTTTTAACTAAATGAATAGTAGATTTAGGCAAGTTTAACAATATTATCCATAAAGGACAACCTCTGTTCCGTCAAAGGCGGCGACACACAAAATATTTGAGGGCAAAAATACGAATTGTTGATAATTTTTTTAAGTGTCATAAAGAACCCCGCAAAATTTGCGGGGTTTTAAATTTATTGGCACTTGAAAGTCCCTTTTGATTTGTTCCATTTATAAATATTTTCATCTTCCAAACTAATCAAAACCTCAATGCAATAACCAATTCGATATTGTTCTATATTATCCCTTATCTCAAAAGATTCAGTGGAACGAATAACTTCTTTGCCATTATTAAAATATCTAAATCTTATATAGCCTACCTTAGATTTAGCTCCAAGCCCTCCTGGTGTTCTTATTCCTGCATCAATAATTTCAGCAAAAACAATCTCTGTTTTTCCGTTCTCTAACTTATGTTTAGTATATATTGTGCGGACACTGTAAAAGATGAAAAAAAGTGCGAAAATTATTATTGCAACTAAAACTCCACCATTTATTTTGATTCCAAGAATTGTTATAAAGTTATTATCTTTTATTTTTCTCTTCATCTTTTAACGCTCTATTAGTTATTTTACTTGCACCTTGTTGAGTTGCATTTGGTGCTTTTCCAACCGTTGAATTTAGCATTTTTGTACGAACCTGTTTGTTTCTTGCTGACTGTAAATTGGATTGTGCATTGTTTACATTTTCAACCCGCTCGCGCGGATATTCATCCGTGCGTTGCTTGAAAAGCAATTATTCCATT
>CAZCIU010000088.1:0-7746 GCA_964498765.1 uncultured Paludibacter sp.
TTAATATAATGTGGTGTTTTTATTTTTGCAAGTTAAGACATAATCGTACAAGCATTGAATTACAGGTAGTCTAAAGTTTTTGACAAATAAGCTAATAAGGTCGGTTATTGTGGAGATTGACTTTTCTACTAAGCTTTTAAAACCTTATTTTCAAAAAGAGGAACCTTAGTAGAAAGAACATTTTATTAAAACACAAACCTTATTCCCTTATTTTTACTGCAAAATTCAGAAATCCTTGTGTATATATTATCTAAAGTTTTTGAAAAGTGAAAGTTTTCTTACCTCACAATTAGCGCATTGTTAATAACTTTCCTCGAAAAATATGCTTTACAGTCAATTTTGTAGTATTTTTGTAAAAAATAAAAAATATCATGGGGAGAAACTTTTCATTTTCGATAGATGATGAAGCCGGCGAATTGGTCAGCCGGTACGAAAAATATCTGACAGGTGCTGCTCCAGGTTATTTTGACGTGCATGAAATGGAGCGAATTGTTGAATATTATTTGGCGCACGGGCAGACGAAAGATTCGCTGAATGCACTTGAATTGGGCAAAAAACTTCATCCAAGCAGCAGTTTATTAGACGTTAAACGTGCTAAAATTTACCTGTCCACAGGCGACACCAAAAGAGCCTATCGGATTTTATCCAATTTGGTAGAAAATTCGGATGCAGAAGTCAATTTTCTGAAAATTGAATCCTTGGCAAAGCTACAACGTGCGCAGGAAGCACGCGATTTGGCTTTGTATTTACTGAGCGAAGAAAACGATGATTTGGATTGGCTGAGTATTGATGTGGCTATGATTTTTATGGGTGAAACTGAATTTGAAATTGCTCTGGAAATTCTCGAAATCGGTGCAAAACACAATCCTAAAAATACCGAATTGCTTTTTGATATGGCGTTTTGTCACGAGCAAAAATCGCTTTTTGCAGAAGCTATCAATGCGTATCAGCAAATTCTGGAAATTGACCCGTATTACAGCGAAGCTTGGTTTAATTTAGGGCAAATTCATTTCCTGCAGCAAGATTTTGAGAAAGCATTGGAAGCTTACGAATACGTGCTTGCAATCAATGAGAACGACACATTAGCTCTCTATCAAAAGGCCCATTCGCACTTTCAGCTCGGACAATGGAAAGAAGCACTGGAAGCTTATTTGAACTATGAAATGATAGTGACAGATAAGTGGCAAGTTTGGCTGTTTATCGGTGAGACTTTTGAGAAATTGGAAGATTATTCCAATGCCTTATACTATTATAGATTGTCGTTTTTAGAAATGCCTGAAAATTACGAGGCTTTAATCGGAATTTCGGTGTGTTTGTTGGAGTTGGAGCGTTTTGAAGAGGCACTTGGATACATAGAAAAAGCGCTTGAGATAAGCTCAGAAATGGCAGATGCGTGGGTGTATATGGGCGAAGCGCAATTGGAACTGGGCAATATGGAAAAATCCTTAAATGCTTATCATCAGGCTATTAGCATTGAGCCAAATCAGCCGGATACTTTGCTGGCAATGGCAAATATTTATATGGATAGCGGCGATTTTCAGAGCGCGCTAAATTTCTATAAACTGGCTTATAGTTTTGATCAGACACTGGAATTTATCGAGCTTTTCATTGCCGTGGCAAGTTACTATTTAGGTAATTACGATGATGTGGCAGTTTTCCTAGAAATGGCTGTACAACGCAATTTGGATGCGGCCGGAATGTTTGTGGAACTTTGTCCGGGTGCGGTAGAATTTTTGAAGGAGAAAGAAAAATGAGGCAATTTGGTTTGATTGGATTTCCTTTGGGACATTCCTTTTCTAAGAAATATTTTACTGAAAAATTTGCTGCTGAAGGAATTGACGCAAAATATGATTTGTACGAACTGGATGATATTCAAAAATTCGAAGAACTGAAATACAACGAAAATCTTTCCGGCTTAAACGTTACAATTCCTTACAAAGAGCAAGTAATTCCATTTTTAGATGAATTGGATGAAATAGCAACTGAAATTGGTGCCGTAAATGTGATTAAATTCTTTCGTGAAAATGGTGTTTTGAAATTAAAAGGCTTCAATTCAGACGCAGTTGGTTTTGAAAATTCGATACGAGCTTTTTTGAAAAATTACCATCAAAAAGCACTTATTTTAGGAACGGGTGGAGCTTCCAAAGCTATTGAATTTGTTCTCAGAAAATTGGGTATAGAAGTCACTTTTGTCTCAAGAAATCCAAAAGAAAATCAATTAGCATACAGCGAATTAAATAATAATATTTTAAGTGAATATTTAGTTGTAATTAATGCTACACCACTTGGAACTTTTCCTAAAATTGATGCTTGTCCGGATATTCCTTATGAATATTTATCGGACAAACATTTGCTGTTTGATGTTGTTTATAATCCGGCCGAAACGCTGTTTATGAAAAAAGGAAAAGAGCGTGGTGCCGAGGTTTTGAACGGTGAAAAAATGCTGAACGGACAAGCCGAAGAAGCGTGGAGAATTTGGAATATAAATTACTAAAAAACGATGTTTTACTGTCCCGACATACAAAATACTACAATTCTTCCAGATGAAGAAAGTCAGCATGCTGTGCGTGTTCTACGTTTGCAAGCGGGCGATGAGATTGAAATTGTGGATGGAGTAGGAGGTTTTTACAAAGCGAAAATCACTAATCCGCATCCGAAACATTGTGAATTTGAAGTGATTGAAACTAAATCGGAGTTCGGAAAACGCGATTATAAGCTGCACATAGCCATTGCGCCAACTAAAAATATCGAACGCCTCGAGTGGTTTATCGAAAAATGTACCGAAATAGGAATTGATGAAATCACGCCTTTGCTTTGTCGTTTTTCGGAGCGAAAAATCATCAAACCCGAACGATTGGAAAAAATCATCGTTTCTGCAGCTAAACAATCTCTGAAAGCCTATTTCCCTAAACTAAATCCATTGATTAGCTTCAATGAATTTGTAAAAACGGCTGAAGTATCGCAAAAATTTATTGCTCATTGTTATGATTTGGAGAAAAATCCGTTTCAGAAAGTTTGTGATAAATCAGCTGATACATTAATATTAATTGGTCCTGAAGGTGATTTCAGTCAAGAAGAAGTTGAAAATGCGCTTTCTCATCAGTTTCAAGCTGTTTCGCTTGGCGAAAGTCGTTTGCGAACAGAAACTGCAGGAATAGTTGCTTGCCACACAGTATCGCTAATTAACGAAAAGTAAAATGTCCGACATTGCTGTCGGACATTTTTGTTTTAAATACTTTCACTCAAATCTATTTGTGAGCAATAGGATCTGGAGAGCCGTCCGGGTCATTTTTAACATAACCGTCGGTTTGAATATTTCCCAAAAGCAATATTCCGCAAACGTGTGGTGTTGCCATAGATGTACCGCTCAAACTTGCATATCCACCTCCTTTGTAGGTTGAATAAATCGCTGATCCAGGTGCACAAAAGTCAACCGGAGGATTGGCGTAATTACTGTAGGATGCCCAAAAATCACCGTTTGCCATAGCAGAAATAGTGTAGATATTATTTCCGTTAACTCGTCCCGGAGAGACATTGTTGGTGTTTTGAGATTCGTTTCCGGCAGCAATCGCTACTTTCATTCCTTTAGAAGCCAAATTCAAAACGGCAGCATCCAAAGCACTGTAAGTCGGTCCACCTAAGCTCATATTTACCGCATCGCCTGCTTTTCCATTCGCTGCCACATAATCTACTCCGGCGATAATGGCTGACATTGCGCCAATTCCACGCCTGTTCAGTACTTTGATTGGCACAACTGTAGCACCAGCTGCAACTCCGATTACTCCATGATTGTTGTTTAAAGCAGCTACAATTCCAGCACAGTGTGTTCCATGACCGTTGTCATCGTCAGGTAGTGCGCTTGTAGAAACGAAATTTTTGCCTCTCGTCACGTCAACAAGCAAATCCGGGTGATCCAAATCTATTCCTGTGTCGATAATCCAGGCAGTTTTTCCAGTTCCATCTGAACTTCCGCCGATACGAGCTATTCCCCAAGGTGTAGATTGTGCAACCGGTTGTGGTGCTGGTTTGGCTTTAGCTTCAACTTCCGGAAGTCCGAAATTCACAATCAAATCTGGGTAAACACCTTGCACATTTGGAGATTTTGATAATTTATTGGCTTCATCTTCAGATAAATTTATTACAACTCCCTGTAAAGCTGAACTAAAGATAACCTCTGGAGTTCTTGAAGAGATATTCACATCTATTAAAGTTTGTTGAGTTAATTGTTTGATATGAGCAGAAATTAAATTTTGTGTGCCAGAGATAGTAGCAATCCTCGCCGCCTGCTTTATTCCCGTTTCATTAAATACAACAATATACTTACCTGGAACAGTCTGTGAGCTTACTGTAAAGGCATTTGTTTGTGTTTGATCCAAAACAAGATCCTCTTCTTTCTGACAAGAAAACAGCATTGCTCCTGCTAATGCCAATAAAAAAATCTTCTTCATGTTGAATAAAATTAAATGGATAAAAATAATTATTTTATAAAATAAGTTAATACCTATTTTTCGTTTGCAAATATAGCAAAAAGTTGAACTTGCAAATATAATTACAGAAAAAAGTTAGAAAATATTTATAATAAAAGAAAAATGTTATTTATGAGTATCTGTAAAGCCTCCTGAATTTGTGTTAAATTCCTCAAACCTTAAAAAATGTTTACTTTTTCAAGTTTCTAGAGAAAAGCTTTTGTTTACATTATCTAAATTGAGGTTAAATGATATTAAAGGAGTGATTTAACATTTGAAATAATTGTATCTTTGTTATCCGAAAAATGAAAATAGCTATTTACATTAATGTATAATTAAAAATGGTTGATATTAAAGAACTTAACGAGCGAATAGAGCGTCAAAGTGCGTTTGTGGATTCCATCGTAATGGGCATGGATAAAGTGATTGTGGGGCAGAAACATCTGGTCGAATCACTTTTAATTGGTTTGCTTTCAAACGGGCATGTACTCTTAGAAGGTGTACCGGGATTAGCAAAAACGCTCGCAATCAAGACTTTGTCTGATTTAATAAAAGCTGATTTCAGTCGAATTCAGTTCACTCCTGACTTATTGCCTGCCGACGTAATCGGAACAATGATTTATAGTCAGAAAAACGAAGATTTTCACATTCGCAAAGGACCTATTTTTGCGAATTTTATTTTGGCGGATGAGATTAACCGTGCTCCGGCAAAAGTTCAGAGTGCTTTGCTAGAAGCCATGCAAGAGCGTCAGGTTACTATTGGCGATAAAACTTTCCCATTGGAAGAGCCATTTATGGTGCTTGCTACGCAAAACCCGATTGAGCAGGAAGGTACATATCCGCTTCCTGAAGCGCAAGTGGATCGTTTTATGCTGAAAGTTATCATTGATTATCCTAAAAAAGAGGAAGAAAAACTGATTATTCGTCAAAATCTGACTAAAGAGCAACCGAAAGTTACTCCGATCATTTCTCCGAAAGAGATTGTGGAGGCTCGTGATGTGGTTCGTCAGGTTTATATTGATGAGAAAATTGAAAAATACATCGTTGATATTGTTTTTGCAACGCGCTATCCGCAAGATTACAAACTGAACGACTTGAAAGATATGATTGCTTTCGGTGCATCGCCGCGTGCTTCTATCAATCTGGCGCTGGCATCACGTGCTTATGCCTTTATCAAACGCCGTGGATATGTAATTCCGGAAGATGTGCGGGCGGTTTGCTACGATGTTTTGCGTCACAGAATTGGTTTGAGCTACGAAGCTGAAGCGAATAATTTGACTGCTGAAGAAATCATTACTGATATTCTAAATCAGGTAGAAGTGCCGTAAGTAGTTTTATAGTGAACAGTTTATAGTGAAAATTTTTCCTGTTAGATTGACTTCAAGTTATTAAATGGAAACCAACGACTTACTTAAAAAAGTTCGAAAAATTGAGATTAAAACACGTGGATTGTCCCAGAATATTTTTGCCGGACAATACCATACGGCGTTCAAAGGGCGCGGTATGACTTTTTCGGAAGTGCGTGAATATCAATATGGTGACGACGTGCGTTCTGTGGATTGGAACGTGACGGCTCGTTTTGGTCGTCCATTTATCAAGATTTTTGAAGAGGAACGCGAACTGACGGTCATTCTTTTGGTGGATGTGTCAGGAAGTTTGGATTTCGGTACAACTTATCAATATAAAAAAGGAATTATCACGGAAGTAGCTGCCACACTTGCATTTTCAACCATTCAAAACAACGATAAAGTGGGAGCGATTTTCTTTTCGGATAAAATTGAAAAGTTTATACCACCCAAAAAAGGAAAAAAACACGTGCTGCATATTATTCGTGAACTGCTCGTTTTCGAACCGGACAGTAATCAGACCGACATTGCAGGAGCTTTGAAGTATTTCACCAACGCCATCAAAAAAAGATCGACAGCATTTATTATTTCCGACTTTATGGACAGCGGTTTTGATCGTACGCTCACTATTGCCAACAACAAACACGACATTGCAGCATTGCAAGTGTACGATGTGCGTGAAACGGAACTACCGGACGTTGGATTGATAAAAGTGAAAGATGCCGAAACCGGCGAACGAGTATGGGTGGATACATCAGATAAGCGTCTTCGCACCGCTTACAAGCACAAATGGAATGAACGTCAGCTTGAGCTTCAAAAAGTATTTAAGCAATCCGGAGTTGATACTGTTTCTATGAGTACGAGCGATGATTATGTTCGCGCGTTATTAAAATTATTTAAGTTGAGAGGCTAAAATTCATAATTCTGAAAATCCATTTTCTAAAGAAAGAATTTCATTCGATGAGAGATAAAATTACATTCTTGTTTTGCCTGTTGGGAGTATTTGCGATTTCGTTGAATACTCTTTTTGCACAATCTGTTTCAGTAAAAGCCAAGATGGACAGCACGCAGATTTGGATTGGCGAACAAACCGGATTGACGTTTGAAGTTGTTCAAAAGAAAAATCAGCACGTGCAATTTCCGATTTATTCTGATACGATTGTTGGAAATCTGGAGATTGTGGAGCAAGCAAAACTGGATACGCAGAAAGTTTCCGATGATAATATTCAGGTAAATGTAAAATATGTGGTGACTTCCTTTGAAGATTCGCTCATTTACGTTCCACCTGTTCCTTTTATTGTGAATGGAGATACATCCTGGTCTAACTCTATGTCACTCAGAGTTATCCAGCCTTTTGAAATTGATACCGCATCCACAGCTTTGGCGGATATAAAGCCCGTTTTCAAACCAAAATTCGATTGGAGAAATTTCATTCAGCGAATGTTGATTGTGCTTTTAGTCATTGCATTAGTTGTATTATTATATATAGTAGTGCGTAAGTTTGTGATGAAAAAACCGATTTTGACTACTGAAACTAAAAAACCAATCGTTCCGGCACACATTGAAGCTATTAATCGATTAGACAAACTGAAAGAAGAAAAACTTTGGCAGCAAGGCAGAATTAAAGAATATCACACCGAGCTTACTGAGATTTTGCGTGTTTATATAGAGAAAATGTTTAATATTAATAGTATGGAAATGACATCGGAAGAAATATTACACAATGCAGAATTTCTGAAGGTGGATAAATCCGGTGCATTCAGTGCATTACGACAAATATTGACTTTGGCGGATTTGGTGAAATTTGCAAAATGGAACCCATCACCAAACGACAACGAAATGAGCATGATGAACGCTTATTTATTTGTAAATCAGACGAAGATTGAGGATGTGAAACCATTAAGTGAGGTGAAAAAGTAAACAAGTAAACAAGT
>CAZCIU010000088.1:7846-9235 GCA_964498765.1 uncultured Paludibacter sp.
TTAACCAATTAACCAATAAACCAATTAACTAACAAATAAATGTCATTTAAGAACCCTGAATACCTGTTTTTTCTGTTGTTGCTGCTGCCAATGATATTTTGGTACGTGTGGGAACTTCGTAAAGCGGATGCAAGTATGCAGATTTCGTCCATCAGAAAGTTTAAGGATATGCCAAAAACTGCACGGATGAAATTCAGACATTTGCCATTTATTTTGCGTTTGTTGGCATTTAGTTTTCTGGTTTTCGCCATTGCGCGTCCGCAGTCGTCAAGTAATTGGCGCTCAGAGAGTAGGGAAGGGATTGATATAATGATGGCGTTGGATATTTCCGGAACCATGCAGATTGACGACTTGCGTCCAACTCGCTTAGAAGCAGCTAAAACGGTTGCTATTGAATTTATCCAGTCTCGCCCTAACGACAATATCGGATTGGTGGTTTTTGCCGGAGAAAGTTTCACGCAATGCCCGCTAACAACCGATCACAGCGTGCTGATAAATTTATTTTCCGGAGTAAATTACGGAATTATCAGCGATGGTACAGCCATCGGATTAGGTTTGGCTAATGCTGTCAATCGAATAAAAGACGGAAAAGCAAAATCAAAAGTTGTGATTTTACTTACAGATGGTTCTAATAATCAGGGAGATATAGCACCAATTACGGCTGCGGAAATTGCCAAAACGTATGGAATACGAGTTTATGCCATCGGCGTAGGTTCGCACGGTACAGTGAATATGCCGGTACAAACGGCTTTTGGCGTCAGATATCAGCAGGTAAAATCAGAATTTGACGAAAAAACACTCGAAAATATTGCCGAAATGACCGGCGGACAATATTTCCGTGCTACAAATACAGCAAAATTGCGTTCCATTTACCAAGAAATTGACCAATTGGAGAAAACAAAAATCAGCGTTCAGGAATACAGCAACAAAAGTGAATTGTACTTTATTTTTGCTTTGCTCGCGCTGCTTTTCTTTTTAGCTGAAGTGTTTTTAAGAAATTCATGGTTAAGAACGTTGCCTTAATTGATTGTATATCATTGAATTGAATAAACAGAAATTTTTATCAAACGATGTTTAGATTTGTACATCCCGAATATTTTTTCTTACTGATACCACTTTTGGTTTTGGTAGGATTTTTTATTCGTACACAATATTTACGAAAGAAACGAACTAAGCTTTGGGGAAATCCAACGACGTTGGAGCCGCTTATGCCGAATGTTTCTTACTTCAGACCGCAGCTGAAATTTTACCTGCAACTGCTTGCCATGGTTTTATTGGTAATCGTGCTGGCTCAGCCGCAATTTGGCTCTAAAGAAGAAAAAGTGAAGAAAAACGGCATCGAAGTGATGATTGCTTTGGACGTTTCCAATTCGATGTTGGCACAAGACA
>CAZCIU010000089.1:0-3418 GCA_964498765.1 uncultured Paludibacter sp.
CTCTTTACTTTAGTGTTTAGAACGTTCTATGCACAGTTTCATTATGCTTTTTATTTATTGGACACCGAAAGGTATATAGAATTGTTTTGTGAAAATCAAGAGAAGCCAGAACTGTATTGTAATGGAAAATGCAGTCTAAGTAAAGCTACAAAAGAGGCTTCAGAAACACAGGAAAAAATACCCGAACAGATTTCCTCCATCAGCTTTCCTGATTTTATTCCTACCGAAAAATTCACTTTAGAGTTTATAAAAATCAAAAGATTACAGAAGAATAAAATCATTGCCAAACAATCTTTTTATTCCTTTCTGTATTTGGATAAATGCAAACATCCACCCGAAAATTTGATGGTCTAAATTAAAATCCCTGATATATTCACGGGACACATTTATCATTCATCAAATTTTAAAAAATGAAATCAATACTATTGACTTTGCTTTGTATTGTGCCTTATATAGCTATGGCTCAAAGTGAGCAAAAAGAGGATACTATAAAAACAACGATCCTCAATGAAATAATAATTACGGGTTATAGATTGGAAAACCCCACATTCAGTAAAGTTTCCAACAACTATAATGAAAAAATAGTCCAACCCAAAAATGTAGCGGGTTTATTTAGTGACATCAATGGATTTTCCTTGATAAAGAGAGGAAATTACGCAATGGATCCCACATTTCGTGGTGCACAATATGAGCAATTGAACATTCAATACGATGGTGGACTGAAAGTGATGCACGCTTGTCCCAATCGTATGGATCCGATTACCTCTCACATTTCACCTGAAGAAATTGAGAAAATAGAAATCATTAAAGGCCCCTATAGTGTGAGGTACGGTGCAAATTTTGGAGGCATCGTCAATCTGGTCACACGCAATCCATCAAAAGGAGAACACGGCTTTCACGGTTCGGTGGCTTCAGGCTACGAAACCAATGGAAATGCCTACGTAGGAATGGCTCAGCTACAGTATGTAACGCATAAATTTGACGTAGCTGGTAATTTCGGTTACAGAGATTATGGCAATTACAAAGACGGTGATGATACAAAAATTCCATCTTCATTCAGAAGTATTGACTATGGTTTGAAATTAGGCTATAATATCCATCCAAATCAGCGTATACAAGCATCCTGGAGACAAGCTTTCGGACGAGATGTGTTGCACGCAGGTCTTCCTATGGATACCGAATATGACAACAGCAGCATTGCTTCATTGGATTACAAATGGGATAATGTTGGGAAAAATCTGAAAAATCTGCAAGTAAAAACCTATTACAGTTATGTAGATCATCTGATGACCAATTACAAACGCTCCACAGCGACAGCAACCGAAGCAGCGGCCGATGTAAATTCTACAACCATCGGGGCAAAAGCAGAATTGGAATGGAAAACGTCCGATAAACTTCATTTTTTTAGCGGAGTGGATTATCTACACATCAGCAGAGATGGAGACCGCACAAGACTGATAAAGATGCAGAATGGCAATCCATTACCTAACCCTATTACAAGAATAAATTCTATATGGCAGGATTCTTATATTGACGATATAGGAGCTTATACGGAAGCAAAATGGAACTTTCTGCCCAGCTATATTTTATCCGCAGGATTACGTTACGATATGGTCATTTCAGACATTCGTAAACCAGAAGCTGATTTTTTCGCATTGTATGATTTGGATAAAAGAACAGAGCATAATATAAGCGGAACCATTTCGTTGAAAAAAGCATTTTCAGACCGCCTTTTTTTAGAATTTGCTTATGGTCGTGGTGTGCGTTCTGCCAATATGATCGAGCGATACATCAACCAGTTCAATGTAGGACAGGATAGCTATACTTATACCGGAAATCCTGATTTGAAAGCTGAAATAAATAATCAGTTTGAAATTGGATTAAGCGGTTATGAAAACCTAAGTGGCTTTTTCAATACCATTCGTTTTGAGGGATCTGTATATTATGGCTTTTTGAAAAATTATATTTCAGCAGTGATTGAGCCTGATATAGCATCTGATGCAAAAGTATTTATAAATATAAAAGATGCTTATAAAACAGGTATTGATGCTTCTGCAAAATTGGATTTCGGAAAGTACTATTTCTTAAAAACAGATTTGTCTTATATCTATACCAGAAATAAGGATTTTGATGAATCTTTACCGTTAATTCCTCCCTTCACAGCTCGTATTTCTACAGGAATAGAAAAAGAAAAATTCTGGGGAAATATTCAGTACAATATTGTTGCAACCCAAAATGAGTTGGCATATTCATTCGGAGAAATCAGAACAGGAGGTTATCAGACTATGGATGTGCGGTTAGGTTATAAACCTGTTGAAAAACTAAGTATCGGAATAGCCGGGCTAAATATTTTTGATAAGACATATCACAACCACTTGAAT
Organism: uncultured Paludibacter sp.; assembly: GCA_964498765.1. Classification (GTDB taxonomy): domain Bacteria; phylum Bacteroidota; class Bacteroidia; order Bacteroidales; family Paludibacteraceae; genus UPXZ01. Next base: position 2,382 of record CAZCIU010000089.1, read on the forward strand.
TTTGCATTCCGAAATCAGGAAGGTTTTGCCAGTGTACCGATTAATGAAGCAGGTAGAAATTTTACGGTTTTCATGCAATATAAATTTTAACGTATGTAGCCAAAATCCAAACATAAAATAACGACGCTAACAGGAATTGCCATTGTTGTTGCCAATATGATAGGCACAGGTGCATTTACCAGTTTAGGGTTTCAACTCAAAGACTTGAATAATCCATCGGTTGTACTTACTCTTTGGGTTTTAGGCGGTATTTTGGCTCTCTCGGGAGCGTTCAGTTATGCCGAAGTAGGGACGTTTATTTCAAAATCAGGAGGAGAATATGCGTTTTTGTCCAAAATCTACAATCCTTTAATCGGTTATCTTTCAGGATGGATTTCGCTTACCGTTGGTTTTGCGGCACCGATTGCTTTAGCTGCGATTGCTTTTTCGGAGTATTTCCCATTTGGGAATTTCAATGTCAAATGGATGAGTATTGCTTTGGTCGCTGTCATCACATTAATCCATACCCGAAGTTTGAAACTGAGTGCCGAATTTCAAAACATCAGTACTTTGCTCAAAGTAATTTTGATTGTAATAATCATCAGTATTGGTTTGGTTTTACCGGAACATTCGGGCAATGACATTGTTTCTTCAAAAGGATATTTTACCGAATTAACGTCAACAGCTTTTGCCATAGCACTGATTTATGTAAGTTATTCCTATTCGGGCTGGAATGCGGCAGCTTATATTACCGAAGAATTTGAAAATCCTTTAAAATCTTTACCCAAAGCACTTATTGGAGGAACAATTTTGGTAACGGTTTTATACACCTTATTGCAATACGTTTTTCTGAAACACGTTCCGATTGAGAATTTAGCCGGACAGTTGAACGTAGGCACCATTGCTACACAGCAAATGTTGGGAGAAAAATTAGGGAATTTCTTTGGGTTGGCCATTTCATTGCTGTTAATCTCAGGCATTAGTGCTATGGTTTGGGTTGGCCCGAGAGTAACATCGAGCATTGCAAAAGAACATCGTCTTTGGTCGTACTTTCAAAC
>CAZCIU010000089.1:3518-5379 GCA_964498765.1 uncultured Paludibacter sp.
AAAGCAAAATCAACAAAGAATAGGTTTCAAAAGTCCATTATTTCCGCTGTTTCAAATTGTGTTTATTCTGTTATCCGTATGGATGATTGTCTATGCTTTGATTAATAATCCTCTTGAAACAGCTTTGGGAATGAGCAATTTGCTCATCGGAACAGGAACTTATTTCTGGAGCAAAAAAATAAAAAAGTCTAATTATTAAATTGATATAAAATGAAAAAACAAATTATTACCGCAATCCTTGCGATTGCCTCAACCAGTACAATTATGGCACAGGAACATCAAAACAAAAAGCATCACGGTCACGGAGACGGAAAACCTGCACACTCTGCAAACGAATATATGCACAAAGCTTCTACGCATGATTTGATCAACCGTTTCGAATCCAAAGAACGTGACGAATACCAGCAACCGAACAAGGTGATGCAATACTTAGGCGACATCAGCGGAAAAACCATTATGGACATTGGTGCCGGAACGGGATATTTTTCTGTGAAACTTGCCAAACACGGAGCAAATGTAATTGCAGCCGATGTAAATGATGAGTTTCAGACTTTCCTGAAAAAACGTATGGAAGACAACAAAATCGATAATATCACTCTTCGCAAAATACCGTATGATAGTCCTGATTTGAAAGACAATGAAGTGGATATGGTGTTAATCGTAAATACCTATCACCATATTGACAATCGAGCCGAATATTTTGCAAAAGTAAAAAAAGGAACAAAAAACAATGGAGAATTGGTCGTGATTGATTTCTTCAAAACAGATGTTCCGGTGGGTCCGCCAACCGACCATAAAGTGTCTATCGATGAAGTAATTGCAGAGTTGAAAAAAGCAGGTTATACTTCTTTTGAAGTGAATGTAGATTTACTGCCGTATCAATTTATTATTAAAGCGAAATAAATCTCCTTTCTGTAACAATGGTTACTGTGTAAATTCCTGTTACGACATAATTTTACAACAGTTTAAAGTTTAATAAAAATGGAAAATAAGGCAACAATACAGGAGTTCAATCGCTTCTTGAGCATTCACGAACAATTGTATCTTCAAACGCTGGAATTACTGAAAGATGTTCCCGATGAAGTATTTAACAGTACACCAATTGATAACGAAGTGATGTATCTCGGAACTCGTGTGAATACAATTAATATAGGTGGATTAATCCGTCATTTTGTATTGGCAGAAATTCATTGGTTTCAGGCGATGAAGGAAGGAGAAAGCGGATTGGCAATTCCAAAACCTGATAACGCTTCTTTGTTGGAAAACATTGCAGATGGACAAGAACTGGTCGAGAAATACAAGGACGTTTTTGCCAAAGGATTTGAAATCCTGAAAAGCTATACCGAAGAAGATTTGAACAAAACCGTTTCCTTTATGGGACGGAAATACACGGCAATGGCATTTCTGTGGATTACGTTCGGGCATCATTCGTACCATTTGGGACAAGTGGATATGCTGATGCGTCAAAACGGAATTTATCCGGCTGAATATATGGAATGGCCCAACACTTCAACCTTGATCGGCTAATGGAAAATATTAGAAAAAAGTACGAAGAACTGCTGGGTTTCGTTCCAGAAAACATCGAGAAAAGGTTAAAATTGGCAGCACTTTCAGACGAAACAGATGCCATAGAAATCATCGAAAAATACCGAGAACAACTTATTTACAACAATCCACTTGACAAGAAAACCCAGCAATTGGTTCACTTTGCTCTATTGATTGGCGGTATGCACAAAGAACCTGCAAAATTGCACGCCAAAGGAGCCTTAAAAGCCGGAGCTACCGTAAAAGAACTTTTTGGAGTTTGCGAAACCGCAGCGATTACAGGTGGAATGCCTGCATTTAGCATGGCAGTAGATTG
>CAZCIU010000089.1:5479-9233 GCA_964498765.1 uncultured Paludibacter sp.
TTTTTTATTTGTGTAACCTTTGTTACAGTGTAGCTTAATGAGCTAAACTACTTTTACATTTTTAAAATAGTTTGGATTAAATGGATTTGTCTGAAAGACAGCTGGAAATAATAAAGGCATCAGGTAAAATATTGATGGAAAGTGGCATTGCAGGGCTTACAACTAAAAATTTGGCTCGGGAAATGCATTTTTCAGAAAGTGCTTTGTATCGTCATTTCAAAAATAAAGAGGCAATCGTAACACTATTAATTGCTTATTTATCAGAAAATATTACCCAGCGTTTTGATGCCATTATCAATACAAAGCAATCACCGGAAGGAAAGTTTACAACACTTTTTAAAAGTCAGTTTTCGTATTTCAAGCAAAATCCGTGTTTCATCAATATTGTTTTATCAGACGGGTTGATTGATAATTCTGATGAGGTGAAAAATGCCATACAGCAATTATTACAAACCAATTTCATCCGTTTCAATTCCCTGATAAAGGAAGGACAAGAGACAGGTGTTTTTAGAACAGTAATAGCTTCAGAAGAACTTGTGCACATTGTTATGGGTACGTTTCGGCTGCAAATGCTGAAGTGGAAATTGGCTTCTTTTGAATTTGATATTGAGGTTCAGGGACAAAAAACAATGGATAGCATTTTAGCTTTAATAAAGGTCTAATTTATAATATTTTTTTGAATGAAAAAGTTAGTGAATATTCACAAACATAAATTACTAATAGTCATCCTTTTATTGCCTTTTATGGTATGGTCGCAGGAGAAGAAAGAATTTCATACGCTGGACGAAGTACTTGCCTTTGCAAAGGAGAAAAAAGTCAGTTTCAGAAATGACATCATCCAGCAAAATTTAGCAGAGCTGACCAGAAAAACCGCAGTTGGAAATGCCTTTAATCCGAGAATTCCGGTATCGGCTCAGGTTATTGATAATATGAATTTGCAAACCAATTATATTCCTGCCGAAGTTTTCGGCGGTTTGCCCGGTTCTTTTCGTGAAATCACAATGGGTTTGCAATATGTAAGCACATTCAGCATACAGCCGCAGTTCGATATTATTAACCTTGGAAATATAAGCCGTATAAAACTTGCCAAAACCAATCAGGAACTGGTAGCCAATCAGCAAAAAATAAACGAATGGACTATTTATGACCAGTTGAACGGCATTTACTTTAATATCTTATCGTTTCAGGGACAGCAACAGATGGTAGAGCAGAATATTGTCATTGCAAAACAAATTTTAACCATCGTAAACAACAGATTTGAAGAAGGACTTGTACGCAAACAAGATGTAAACGAAGCCGAAGTGAACCTTATTCGATTACAGGATCAGCTTTCGCAATTACAATTTAATATCCAAATCCAACAGCAAAATCTTGCTTTGTTTTTTGAGAATGAAGTCAATCCCATTTTAAATCAAAACATTCGAGATTTTGATCATAAACAAATATTGACAGAAGCAAACAACAATTTATGGGTAAACCATTATCAGCTGAGAGAAAAAGTGGCAGAACAGGAATGGAAAGCGGCACAAAAACAACAGTTACCCGTTTTGGGATTTGTATCTTCCTTTAATTGGCAAAACTTGAGTAATGCGTCTTTTTTTCATTCTAATTCCAATTGGATTGATTTTAATTACGTTGGTCTTCGTTTGAGTTGGGATTTACCTACTACCGTTTCAAAATACTCGGCAGTAAAAGAGAAAAAAATGCAATGGCAAATGGCGGAAAATGATCGTATTCATTTTTTGCGTGAAAACGAAACCCGCAATAGCAATTTGTTGGTGGAGTACGAAAAAGCATCTTCACAGCTCGAAAATTTTAAGAAAATTCAAACTTTGAAAGAAGATACTTATCAGAAATACTTCGATCAGTATCAGGAAAATATTCTGCCCTTAGACAAATTACTTACTGCACAAACGGATATGCTGCTGAGCCAGCTAAATGTTATTACAGCTTTGGCAGGCATTGGATTTAGTGAAAATAAAATTATCATCAATAATAAGTTTTAAACTATGAAAATAAAGTTGTTCGTTACCATTGTACTGTTCGCTACACTACAATCCTGTGGTTCAAAGGAAGAAGCGCAGCCGGTGGTAAAAGATATAAAAGAATTGGTTTTTGCATCGGGAATGCTCGATTGGGATGATGCTTATCATCTCACGGCACAAACAGATGGCGTATTGACCGAAGCTAATTTTGAGGTGGGAGACAAAATGAATATAGGAAAAGTTATTGCGGTTATCGACAATCCGTCTAACCGTATCAATACGCATTCGGCAGAGGAACAATTAACCATTGCCAACGAAAACCTAACGGAAAATTCGCCTGCAATTCAGCAACTGGAACAAAACATTCGCTATGCAGAAAGCAAATACGAGCAAGACAAACAACAAGCTGAACGTTATGAACGCCTGTTCCAAAAGCAAAGTGTAGCCAAGGTAGAATTTGAAAATATGCAATTGGCAGCAAAAAATTCACTGGCACAGCTGAATGCCTTAAAAAAGCAAAAAGCAGAACTGTTGCAGCGTGCCAAAATACAGCAGATTTCTAACAAAAATCAGCTACAAAACAGCAAAGTGATAGAACGATACAATCAACTGATAATACCTCAAAATGGTACGATTGTCAACAAGCTGAAATCAACAGGAGATTATGTCAAAAAAGGAGATATTGTTGCCACAATTGCTGATGACAGCAAACCGGAAGTGGTATTGAACGTAGATGAAAAAAGCATCGGAAAAGTAAAATTGGGACAATTGGTTTATATTCAGTTTAACACAGATAAAAGCAACGTGTACGAAGGCAAAATCAGTGAAATAGTGGCTGCATTTGATGAAAAAACACAATCATTTGTTGTAAAAGTGTTGCTGAATGAAGCACCTTCAAGTAGTATTTACGGCACACAGTTGGAAGCCAATATTTTGACAAGCGAAAAGAAGAATGCTTTATTAATTCCGAGAAGTTATTTGGGCTTTGGAAATAAGGTAAAACTAAAAGGAAAAGACGAACCCGTTGTTGTAAAAACAGGTATCATTTCTACCGAATATGTAGAAATATTGGAAGGAATTAGCAAAGATGATATTCTGGAACATATAAAACCTTAGACTGATGAATATTAATACAGACATAGCCAGAACCTATCTGTTTTCGGGCAAAAAAATGACTGCTGTAGCCGTTCTTGGGGTATTGCTCGGAATGTCGATCTATATTTTCATGAACAGTTTACTGGTTGGTTTTGATAAAGCATCTGACGAAAATATTTTCAAAAATACGCCACATATTCGGTTGTACCATGATGATGTCATCAGCAAAAATCTGGTAAGTGATACTGCTGCCGAATACCTGATTTCTAATCCGAAAGTAGTACCCAAAGTCAATACTATTATTAACCCGAACGGTATTGCAGAAATGGCACAACAGCAAAAGGAAGTAACTGTGGTAACAGCCCAGGTCAACACAAGCGTGTTTTATAATAACGGAAGAACTCAAGTGAGTGGATTAAGCATCGGGATAAAGCCAGATGAAGCAGATATGATGTACAGCATTACATCATCAATGGTTGAAGGCAAATTTGAAACCCTGAAATCCGACCCGAACGGCATCGTAATCGGTATAGGAATAGCAGAAAAAATGAACTTGGCACTTGGTGATAACATCAATCTTACATCACAAAAAGGTGTAACTAAGAACCTGCGTGTAGCAGGTATTTTTCGATCATTTAATTCAACTGCCGACGACACCAAATCGTACGTTAATC
>CAZCIU010000090.1:0-9191 GCA_964498765.1 uncultured Paludibacter sp.
ATAATCTATACTATCCTGCCGTCAAAGTTGCATTTACTAATTGAATTTACAAATTTAAATATCTGTGAAAATCTGTTTTAATCCATGTTATCCGTGTCCTATTCTACTTAAATCCACGAGTTTTCTTCAATTCCTCATACGCCTCATTGACCGCACGGAATTTCTCGGTTGCTTTTTTCTTGATGTCTTCACCCAAATTTGCCACGGTGTCCGGGTGGTATTTTTTCGCCATTTCGCGGTAGGCTTTTTTGATTTCGGCATCGGTGGCAGAAGGTTTAATTTCCAAAGCGGTGTAAGCCCAATTCACATCTTTCGTGCGTGTGTAAGGTGCTTTCAGCGAGTTAAAATCCAAAGTGCTCACGCCCAAATTCCACGAAATCCGCTGAATAACCTGCAATTCGTACGGATTTTCCGCCCCGTCGGCATACGCAATATCAAACAGCAAGTGAATTAATTCCAGCTTCCCGGCGTAATTCATATATTGATTTATTTGGCGAGCCACCTGCACATCGTCGATGTTTTGTTTCAGCAGGTTTTTCAGAATTTGCAAAGCTTCAAGTGCACCTTCTTCCCCAAAATTGGCCAATAAAAACCGCTTTGCCACATCCAATTCCTGCTTTTTCGGACTGCCGTCGGCTTTCATCACGCAAGCAATCAGCACCAAAAGCGACATTTTAAAATCGCCTTCCGCCGTTCTGCCGTACGGATTTTGCCCGCGACCTTGTTGCTCTTGATACTCACGCATATTGATTAGTTCGCTCGAACCATCAATCAGCGAGCCGATGGCAAAACCAATCAATCCGCCTATCGGTCCGCCCAGCACGAAACCCAATCCGCCCGTTATCCATTTTGTAAAACCAGCCATTATATAAATTTAGAATTCAGAATTTAGAAATCAGATTACTTGACAGAAATATTATCCGTGAAATCTGTGTCCAATCTGCGAAAATCAGTGTTTATAATATTAACCCACAAAGATACGAAAATTTCCTTTTTCTCACGGACATTCAGCGAAATACTTCGTAAAATGGCATTATTATTGACAAGTAAGGAAACGCATATTTTTCGCATTTCTTTCTCAAAATCTGAATTATATCACTATTTTTGTAAAAATAAAATGTTCTTTAAGATGAAAAGTTTCAAAACATTCGGTTATATCGCCATCGTAGCATTGGGTTTGTTTTTAGTGGCTTACCTGTATTCCGTGTTCTTCAAACCAACGGCTTACGGATCCGCCAACACAATGGGAATGATGGTGTTAGGCTTGATTTTGGGTGGATTAATCGTGTTTCTGATTGTGAAACTTTTATCCAAAAAACAGACCGAGATCAGCGCCGAAAGTTCGCATACCGTGGTAGAAAGTATGCGGAAAGTTTTCAAAATTGTCTGTGCCGAAGGTCAGTTTCAGGAAATTTACAACTACGAACAAACCAAGAAACTGTTGAAATTTATCCCTTCCACTAAAAAAGCATTAGTCATTGTAAAAGCCAAAGTACTAATTGGTTACGATTTTGAAAAATGCAAATGGGAAATGGACGACGAGAATAAACAACTGAAAATTGTATCGTTTCCCGAGCCGGAAATCCTTTCGCTTGAACCCGATTTCAAATACTATTATTTCGAAGAAGATCTGTTCAATTTCATCAACCGCGAAGACCTTGAAAAAATCCAAAGTCAGGGCAAAAAACAAGTGGAACAAGCCGTCCTGCAAAGCGGTTTGCGTAAATTAGCTTCCGAGCAAATGCGCACCGTACTCACCGAAATGGTTACCGCCAATCGTTGGTCCATCACCAATCCCGAGATGCTGACATTGCCATTGCAGACAGCAACGAAAGAAAGTGCAACAACCGAAGAATAGTCAGTTTTTTATTTTGGAAAATTGATGCAATTGAACCTCAAAGAGTTGAATTTTCATAAACTCAACTCAATTTTTCCTTCAATTGTTAAAACTTACTTTTCCTTATTTTTTATTTCCCCATCCTGAAAATTATCCCTACCTTTGCACCATTGAAAATTTGGTGTCGAACTTTCCATTTGCTTCGGAATGTACGATGAAAAGGGAATTAGGTGCAAATCCTAAACTATACCCGTAGCTGTAAACTCTTGTTTTTAGTTGACAAGTAAACAGGTTGACAAGTTGACGAGAAAGAATTTAGATTAAAAAAATCACTTTCTATAACCACTCAACAACTTAACAATTCAACCACTCAACTAAATCCAAAAACGTGCTGAACAATCACCTTTGCCACTGATTTTTATGTACAGGCGAAAAATTTTTCGCCCCAACGAAATCGGGAAGGCGTTCAGACGCGAGAGTAAGTCAGAAGACCTGCCAAAATCATATTTTTATTTAACGCTTTCGGGAATTAGAGCTTAAAAAATCGAACGTACAATCTGCATTTTTCATCATTCGCTTGTGCTTTCTGTTTTTTAGTTTTTCCTGAAAATTCATTCGGGAAATAATGAATTTATTGATTGAAAACAAGTATCTGACCATCGTAATTCTGCTGATTTTCTGCGGGTTGCCTTTGCTATCGCAAAACGAGAGCGACAGCGTGAAGCACCTGCGCGAAGTGGTAGTAATGCAAGATGCCAAACGAACGCAAAGTCGCTCTACCGCCCCGCTACAAATTATCGACAACGAAAAATTAGCTTCGCTCAACGCACTTCAACTTTCCGATGCCGTGAAACATTTTCCGGGCGTATCAGTGAAAGATTACGGCGGTATCGGCGGGCTGAAAACCGTTTCTGTTCGCAGTTTGGGTGCTAATCACACGGCAATTTCCTACGACGGCATTCCGGTTTCGGATGTGCAGTCGGGACAAATCGACATCGGTCGGTTTTCACTCGAAAATGTGGATAATGTGTCACTTAACATCGGGCAGACCGACAATATTTTCCAACCGGCACGCATGTTTGCATCGGCTTCTGTGCTGAACATCCAATCGCAAAAACCACGATTTCAGGCCAATCAAACTATCAGCGGAAAAATCGGACTGAAAACCGGCTCTTTCGGACTTTTCAACCCGACAGTTTTGCTAAACACCAAAATCAGCAACAAGCTTTCCGCCACATTTTCAGGCGAATGGCTCGGCGCAAACGGAAAATATCCTTACGTTTTGAATTATGGAATTGTGGGCAAAGACAGTTCGTCGGTAGAAACTCGTAAAAACACCGACGTGAAAAATCTACGCTTGGAAGGGGCTTTGTACGCCGACTATTCCGAAAAAAGCAAAGGCTACGTGAAAGCCTATTTTTACAATTCGGAACGCGGACTGCCGGGCGCGATTATCTTTTACAACGATAAAAGTTTTGCTTCGCAACGACTTTGGGACAAAAATTTCTTCACGCAAGCGCAATTTGAACACCTTTTTTCCAATCGTTGGGCGGTTCAGATGAATGCGAAATACAACAACTCGTTTTCTCACTTTATGGATACAGCGTGGTTAAATCAATCGCAAAAAATTGATAACACGTTCCGTCAAAACGAACTTTACACGTCATTATCTACGCTTTACAAGCAAAACGATCATCTTTCTTTTTCTGCGTCCACCGATTTTTTACTCAATTCGATGGATGCAAATTTGTACCGTTTTGCCTTCCCGACACGCTTTACTTCACTTTCATCCGTGGCCGGAAAGTACGTGAAAGAACGGATTACGGCCGTTGGAAGCTTGCTTTACACACAGACTTTTGAAAGTGTGGAATTCGGAATTCCTGCCGATAATCAGCAGAAATTTTCTCCATACATGAGTTTTTCTGTCAAACCTTTCGAAACAGCCGATTTCAGACTGCGCGCCTTTTATAAAAACGTATTTCGATTGCCTACTTTCAATGATTTGTACTATCTGCGCGTTGGCGAGCGAAAACTCAAACCGGAAGATGCCAATCAATTCAACCTTGGAATAACATATTCATTATCAGATTTTTCAGTTTTCAATACTATCACTTTTTCAGTGGATGCTTACCACAACCGGATAAAAAATAAAATCGTGGCAAGACCTTCTGCAAGTCTGTTTGAGTGGTCAATGATGAATTACGGAATTGTGCATATCAACGGGATTGACTTGAATTTGGAAACACAGATAGCTGTTAGTCAGGATGTTGTAGTTGAAATAGGTGGAAGTTACACTTTTCAGAAAGCAACCGATTTGACCGACAAAACGAGCCGTACCTACGGTCATCAACTGCCTTACACTCCGTTTCATTCCGGTTCGGGGCGGTTAAACGCGGTAAATCCGTGTGTAAATGTGGCTTATTCGGTGCTTTGGTCAGGTGCGCGCTACTCCAATTATCAAAATTATGCCGAAAATCGAATGTTGCCTTATTTCGACCACAGCATTTCATTCAATAAATCATTTGAAATCAAAAACATAACGGCTCGCACAGGACTTGAAATCCTGAATATTTTCAATCAGAATTATCAGGTAATCAGCGGATTTCCCATGCCGGGAAGGTCGTTCAGACTGAGTTTGACAATTAATTATTAACAAAATACATATCAAAAAAATGAAAAAGAAAATTTATTTCAGTTTACTGATTTTAGTTGTGGCTTTATCGGCCTGTAAAGTAGAAGACATCAAAAAAGACGAAGATTTGCCGAGCGAAACGGTGAAAATTTGGGTGCTTTCCGAAGGGAATTCAACGCAAAACAACAGTTCGCTCGCTTTTTACGACCTTAAATCGCAGACAAAAGATGTCGATTATTTTCAGACACAAAATAATCGCGGATTAGGCGGAACTGCCAACGACATCGTGGTTTACGGTTCCAAAGCTTATATTGTGGTGAACGTTTCAAGCCAAATTGAAATTGTGGACATCAAAACCGGAAAATCTGTGAAGCAAATTCCGATGTTCGAAGGCGAGACAGCCAAACAGCCCCGCCAAGTTATTGCTCACAAAGGAAAAGTGTACGTGACATCTTTCGACGACACTGTAACCCGCATTGATACGGTGTCTCTGAACATTGACGGCAGTCTGAAAGTAGGCTTGGATCCGGAAGGAATGACTGTTGTTGGCGATAAAATGTACGTTGCAAATTCCGGCGGTTTGGAATGGGCAAACGGAATGGACAAAACTATCTCGGTTGTTGATATTGCCAATTTCAAGGAATTGGAAAAAATTGAAGTAAATCCAAATCCGGTTCATATCCATGCTGATACGCAAGGCGATATCTATGTTGTATCAAACGGAATTTACGGCGAGCAACCGGCTAAATTTCAGAAAATTGACACTAAAACGAAGGCCGTTACCGACATTAACATGACAGTGAATAATTTTACCATTTTCGAAAATAAAGCGTACACGATTAGCTACGATTGGGCAACACAAAAAGCTACCGTTCAGCTGTATGATTGTTTGACGGAGAAAATTCTGAATGAGAGTTTCATAACGGATGCTAAAAGTCCGAAAATCCCTTATTCCATCCAAATTGACCCGTTCAACAGCGATGTTTACATCACTGACGCGATTGATTATGTGGTTTTGGGCGATGTGTACTGCTACGACAAAACCGGAAAATTGAAATTTCAGGTAAAAGAAGTGGGCGTCAATCCGAACAACGTGATTTTCATCGATTAACCCCGAACCATCCTTTTGGTTATTTAAATATATGTCGAGATGACAGGCACGGTAGAGCGCTATCGTGCCTGTTGTGTTTTTAGGAAAACTGACCATAAATCGGCATTTGCACTTTTACGGAAATTAAAGTAATTTTGAAAGTTAATTCATCATTCATAAATCATCATTTATAACTAAATAAATGCTACTCAACGAACGACAAAACCGCCGCGAACGCCTGCTCAAAGTGGCAGAAGCTATGGCAACAGCTGCTCGCACCGCACCCAAAGGCAAAGGATTTGACATCATCGAAATCCTTACCGTTACGGACGAGCACATCGCAGAACTATCGGCTGAAATGATAAAATACAGCCAAAAATCCGGTTTGAAATTCTTTATTCGCGATGCGGAAAATTTACAGCACGCCGATGCCGTCATCCTTATCGGCACAAAAACCAAAACACACGGTCTGAACTGCGGTTATTGCGGCTTCCAAACCTGCGAAGAAAAGCTGCAACACGAAGAAATCCCCTGTTCACTGAATAGCGTGGACGTGGGAATTGCCATCGGATCCGCTTGCGCCACCGCGTCAGATATGCGTGTGGATAGCCGTGTAATGTTTTCGGCCGGACGCACTGCACAAGAATTGGGTTGGATGCCGGGATGTTCCAATATCTACGGTATTCCGATTAGTTGCTCGTCGAAAAATCCATTTTTTGATAGAAAAACGACGAGGTCTGTTTAGTTAAATAGTTGATTGGTTGATTATGTTTACTATTTGCTCTTGCAACAGCGTTGCAAAATATTTGTAGCTTAAAAATTTGTATCACATAAAAGCCCCGGCGGGGCTTAATAAAGCAAAATTACAATGAGATATTCCACACAGCAAGACATCCAAATCCTCCTTCAAAATCACCGAAAGTTTTTTGCAACGCAAAAGACAAAAGACGTTGATTTTCGGATGAAAAACTTGCGAAAATTAAAGTCAGCAATTTTGCGTTTTGAGCAAGAAATCTGCACGGCACTTTGGCAGGATTTGCACAAATCCTACGAAGAAGCTTACCTGACCGAAATCAGTATTGTACTGGGCGAAATTGATTTTCACCTGAAAAATCTGCGTCGATGGGCAAGGCTGAAACACGTAGCAATGCCGATAAAACTTTTCCCGTCGAGCGGAAAAATTCATTACGAACCACTTGGAACGACATTGATTATAGCACCGTGGAATTATCCTTTTCAGCTTGTAATCAATCCGTTAGTGGGTGCAATTTCCGCCGGATGCTGTGCGATGCTGAAACCCGCGCCCTACACTTCGCACACCTCCGAAGTGATTGAGAAAATGATTTCTGAAACCTTTCCGCCGGATTACATCAGCGTCATTCAAGGAAGCAGAAAAGTGAACGAAATGGTGCTGAAAGAGCGTTTTGACCTGATTTTCTTCACCGGAAGTCAGTCGCTCGGGAAAGTGGTGATGAAATCTGCTTCGGAACATCTCACGCCTGTGGTGCTCGAATTGGGCGGAAAAAGTCCCTGCATCGTGGATAAAGACGCCGATTTAACCATCGCATCCCGACGTATTATTTGGGGCAAAACCATCAACGCCGGGCAAACTTGCGTGGCACCGGATTACCTTTTTGTTCACGCTTCGGTAAAAGATGAATTGGTAGAAAAAATGAAATCGGCTTTGGTGGAAATGCACGGCGAAAACCCACAAAAAAGTCCATTTTACCCAAGAATAATCAACGATGAAGCAATGCAACGTTTGCTTGGTTTGATAAAAAACGGACGGATTATTCACGGCGGGAAATTTGACTTGGCGGAAAAATTCATAGAACCGACATTTATCGACCAACTTCAATCGACCGACCCGGTAATGCAGGATGAAATTTTCGGACCAATATTGCCGATTTTCACGTTTGAAAGCATCGAAGAGCCGATTAACTTCATCAATTCCCACGAAAAACCGCTTGCTTTTTATTTCTTTGGAAAAAATAAAACCGCACAAGAAACCATCAGCCGAACAAGTTCCGGTGGCGGTTGCATCAACGACACATTGCTACATCTCGGCAATCATAAACTGCCATTCGGCGGTGTAGGAAACAGCGGTATGGGGCGTTATCACGGGCATCACAGCTTTCTCGCGTTCAGCCACCAACGCTCAATTGTTACGTCGCAAAATTGGTTTGACCTGAAAATAAAATACGCACCGTTCAAAGGATTGAAAAAATTAAAACGGTTTTTGTAATTTTTTTCTACCAAATCCCCAATCAGCTTTTACTCAAATTTGAGTACTTGCACGCACTAATCTTCCCTTATGATTAAGGGAAGTACCCAAAGAGGGAAGGGTTAGAAATTTTATCAACTTTATGACAACATGATCAACATCACCATTTCCAACGAAATTCTAACTGTCTGCCCTGAATTTGCCTTTTCTGCCATTCAGTGCAAGGTCAAAAATACGCCACACAACGAAGAACTTTGGCAGGAAATCACTGCTTTCTCTGAAAAATTTGCATCTGAAACGGCTTTGAACGAAATCAACAAACTACCGAACATCATCGAAACACGCGAAGCTTACAAGAAACTTGGCAAAGACCCAAACCGCTACCGACCATCGGCAGAAGCACTTTGCAGGCGAATTGTCAGAGGAATTCCATTATACCAAATCGATACGTTGGTGGATTTAGTTAATCTTGTTTCGTTGAAATCGGGCTATTCCATCGGCGGATTTGATGCGGATAAAATTGATGGAGATTTGGTTTTGGGCGTTGGAAAAGCCGATGAAAAATTTGAAGCTATCGGTCGCGGACTGCTTAACATTGAAGGTCTGCCGGTTTACCGCGACAATATCGGTGGCATCGGCACGCCCACCAGCGACGAAGAACGCACCAAAATCACACTTGAAACCACCAATCTACTGATGATTATTAATGGATATTCAGGAAAAGACGGATTGGAAGAAGTAACGGAATATGCGAAAGGACTGCTTTCATCCTTTTGCGAAGCAAAATTTTAACAAATTAGGATATACGATTTTAGGGGATTACTTCAACCTTATAATTTAAATCTCGAATTTTCTTAAAATCCTTTGCAATAAAGTTTACATTTTCGATATTCGACAGACATTCTGTCGAAATCCAAGTCCTAACGATGTTTTCAGAAGGTAACGTGTTTTCAAGTGAGGAACTTGCTCTTAAAATATATCCAAAATATTCGCCATCAAGAGCATAAGTACAGGTTTTATGAAAAGCATCAAGTTCTTTTTTTAATATCCCATTTGTCTGGCTAATAGTTAACCCATTAGCATTATTTTCACTTTCAAAACTTCCTGATTTTGAAAGTTTCCCATTTACATAAGAAAACCAGCTAACTATCGATTGATTATAATACCAACACAAAAAAGTATTATCGCTTTCAAAAACACGATAAAAAAACACATTACTGTATTCAAAGTTATTTTCAATTGCTTTTTTTATTGGTTTTGGTATTTGTGAATATATTGTTGATTTTTGAGAAGCACAACTATTCAATTGTAAAACAAATAAAAACAGAAAATAATTAAGTAACTTGTTTTTCATTTAATAATATTTTGGTAATTGATAATAGCACACAACACAAATTACAGATAGCTG